>JANQEB010000098.1 GCA_028278605.1 Candidatus Gastranaerophilales bacterium | reverse complement strand
ACAAAGAAGGGAAGGACAATCTCAAATGAAGTCTTATAGACTGGTGGGAGGTAAGTCTCAACCCTTCTTTTTTATTACATCATGAATAAAATTACTAAGCAGGTGGGGTGGGCCTCAGGATGACAAAATGACATCATGTCAAAAAATGCCGCTACCCAGTTTTTCTCCTATTTCAGCAGCTGAACTTCTTGTATATATACGCCTATAAAGCACTTTTCCGCCGGAATCTAATATGTAAATGTATGGAACAGATGACGGAATTTCCAGGTTAATTTTTGCTGAAGTCCTCTGGGTTTGTACACTGTCTATGTTATACCCTTGAAACTGCAACCCCAGGTCAAGGGCTAGCTTACGGCAGGAAGTTTTTGCTTCCCTGGATTTTGCGTCCCAGTCAGCGTAAAACAAAATTATTTTCCCCTCACCGGCAAATATCGGTAGCTTTGCAAAAAGTGCTATAGCAAAAACAAATAAGAATATGGTTTTAAAGTTTTTTATTTTTTCTCTCCCAGTATTTTTAGTTTTTTCCATTTATAGTATATATTTCTACTCAATAGAATTACATCACCCGGCTTAACATTATATTTATCACAAAAACCGGCATTAATCTCTATTACACAATCCGCTTTACGGGCTGTTTTATACATTGTGCCCTTGTTTTGGCTATCAATCGGCACATTTTTATGAATATCTACAATTCTGTTTTTTCTGATAAAAATTATATCCAGAGGAATTTCCACGTTTTTCATCCAGAAAGACCGCGGCTCTGCCTTGTTAAACAAAAATATCATCCCGTAATATTCAGGCAGCTTTTTAATATACATTAAGCCCTTTGCCTGTTTTTCCGGAGTTTCGGCCACTTCCAGGAATATTTTTTTATTGCTGACAACAGCGTAATCCTCTTTATTGAATTCAAATGCGCAAAGAGAGAGTATTGATATTAAACAAATAGATATAACAACTATTTTATGTGTAATTTTTAATTTTTTGTATTGCAAAATCCAGGGCTCCCTTATTTTTTTCAAAAATTTCCAAACAGACATTTGATGCCCGGTTATAGCTATCGGCATCAACCAGGTAATTTTTTAATTTGCGGTATAAATCTTCTTCATTCTCTGCTATTTGAGCAGCGCAGGTTTCTGTCATGAACTTGTAGATATCTTTAAAATTAAAAACTGCAGGTCCTGATACAACAGGCACTCCATAAATTGCGGGTTCAAGAGGGTTATGCCCGCCCGTCCCGGAAAAGCTTCCTCCTATAAACGCAAAGTAACTCGCTGAATAAAGCTGGCCTAATTCACCCATGGTATCCAGCAAAATCACATCAGCATTGTCAAAACCCTGTTTTTGACTTCTTAACCCGTAATTAAACCCCTCTGCCTTGATAAGATTAAGCACACTTTCATTTCTTTCAGGGTGTCTTGGTGCAAGCAGGAGTTTTAAGTCGGGAAATTCCTGTTTCAACCTGTTATATACATTTAAGACTATCCTGTCTTCCCCCTGGTGTGTGCTTCCTGCTGTAAAAACACGGTTATTATCTATTTTTAGTGAATCTTTAAGCTCATTTACAGCGCTTTCATCCGGCAACCTGCTTATATCAAATTTAAGGTTGCCCATAACCTCTGTAATTTGCGGCGGCGCACCGATTTTTACTATCCGGTCCCTGTCTGTTTCTGTTTGCATAAGTATAAGGCTGAATTTTTCCAGCACTTTTTCAAAGAAAAACCTCGCTTTTTTATAGCCGCTAAAAGACCCCGGGGAAATCCTGCCGTTAACCAGCATAAGCGGGATATTTCTTTTATGTGCCTGATTAATAAAGCCGGGCCAGATTTCGGTTTCCGCTATTATTACAAGCGCCGGGTCAAATGCGTCAATAGCAGCTTTTGCGGAAAAATTAAAGTCATAGGGAAAATAAGAGATAACATCAGCTGTTTCTGCGAGCTTTTTGTTTGCAACAGCCTGGCCTGTTGCGGTTACTGTGGTAATTACAAGCGAATATTCAGGGAATTCTTTTTTGATTTGCTTTATAAGCCTTTCTGTTGCATTAATTTCCCCCACAGAAACAGCATGTACCCATATTGATTTTTTTTTCACCCTGTCATTATTATAAAACCCTATTTTCCGCCGGAAACCTGCCCTGAATTTTGGCTGTATAACAAATGCCACGGCTGCAACCGGGCAAAAAACAATAGCTAAAATTATTATCAGGATATTATAAGTAAAAAACATTTATTTTTTCAAAAAAATAGGGGGTTCTATCAAAGTTTATTCATTTTTAAGGGAAACGCTCCGGCAGTTTTAATTTGCATTTTAAATTTAACCAAGATATTATTAATTTTAACAGAATTAATTAAATTTTAGTCAATCTCATAACCTGACTATAAAAACTTTCTATTATGTTTTGGGCTTATGTAAGAAGTCAATAACTTAACCGGACCCGTTTTAATCAGTAAAATTTGCCAGCTAAAAGCTACATTTAAATGAAAATGCAAGAATCTCAAAACCCCAAAAAAGTTAATTTGGAGGAATACTCAGAGCTTATTAAAACAGTGGCAAGAGTTGAATCCTCAAGGTTAAGCAGTCCTGTTTTGGATTTTTCGGAGCTTATTAACATTGGAGCTGTCACGGTATATTTTATTTTATCCTCAAAGCCAGCGAATTTTCACAATGATTCCTATATCTCTACCGCGATAAAATGGGCGATTAGAAACGAGCTAAGAAGACGCTATAAATGGTACTCCCACAAGCAAACTTCCAAAAAAAACGACGGCTTGCTTCCTGACTCCAGCAACGAAAACCTCAGAGAAGCTGTATATGAAACAATCCTCTCCATTGATGAACTTCAGCAGGCAGATAACCCTGTTCAAATTGAAGATGACTCTCTTAACCCGGAGCAAAAAATAGAGCTTTTCGAGCTTAAAAAAGCTATAAATGAATCTTTAAGTCTCTTAACAGAAAAAGAAAGATCTATACTCGAAGCCAAATTCTTCCAGAATAAAAAAATAAAAGAAATAGCAGAGGAATGTAATGTTTCTTCATCCAGGATTTCAAAAATAATTCACACTGCCCTTGATAAAATTAAGGCAAATTTAATAAAAAAAGGTATAATATAAAAAGTTCAAGAATTCTATTATTGAGATTAAGAGATAGTTATGTTTATCGTTAAACGGTTGTTTGGTTGGGTAAATATATTTTTTAACTCCATAGATACAATTACCACAAAGCTTTTAACTCTTGTCTTATGTTGTATCACAATACCTTTAATGGTTGTAGCTACGTTTTCTACGGACATTATTGAACAGAGCATTATTGATGATGCTAATACCAGGATTAATGTAAATAAAAAGATTTTTGAGAAAAAATATCTTGATGAGCTTAATGGCCTGGGGGATTATTTAAGGTCAGAAATCAACAACTTTGAAGAAATTCACGGTAAAACAAATTCTTTACACTCTGAAAAATTTGCTAACCACTTATTTGAGCACCAACCCGGCCTGAGTTTTGTTATTGTACTTGATGCCCGGAGAAAATTAAAAGCTTATAAGGGCAATATTAAACCTGAAATTGTTTTAGATAAGCTTTCAAGGCTTATCCCTGTTGCTTATGTTGAAAACCACCTTTTATTTTCCGAGAGCATAGAAAATGATATTTACCACCTGGCAATTGAAACTATATTCAAAAATAATGATATACACTCTATAGTAATTACCGGTAAATCTCTTAAAAATAACAAAATAATCCGCTATGTCAGTGATATTACAGGGGCTACAATTGCTATTTATACTGCCAGCCCTGAAAAAGCCGGATTAGTATCTGTTTCAGAAAACATATCCGGGTTAAGTAATTATCTTCAGGTAAGCAATATGCCGGACTTAAGCTATGGTATATTCAGGTTTGACGGTAAAAACCTTGTAAACCCGACAGATTTTTATACCAACTTTTCTATAACTAACTTCTTTAACAGCCCCGTTGGAAAAGTTTACCTTGGAATGCCCAAGTTCGATTTTTTAATTTGGATAGATAAAAATGTTAAGTTAATTAGTTTTATTGCAATTTTTAGTTTAATGGTAGCAATTGTAATTGCAGCCCTGTTTGCAAGAAAAATTACAGACCCTATACTTGCCCTGAAAGAAGCGGCAGAATCAATAAACCTTGGAAACCTTGATTATAAAGTAGAAATCAGGGGAAATGATGAAACGGTAAAACTCTCAAGAGCTTTTAACCAGATGGTATCTAACCTTGAGCGTGATGAAAGGTTAAGAAGTAATTTTATAGCCACACTTACTCATGACCTGAAAGTCCCTATGCTGGCTGAAAACCAGACCATAACCTTCCTGCTGAAAGAAACTTATGGCCCATTAACACAGGACCAGAGAGAGGTGCTTGAGTTAATGAGAAGCACTAACAGTTCATCACTGGAAATGATCGGCACTTTGCTGGAAGTCTACCGCTATGACTGCGGCAATGTAAAGCTCTTTATAACCAGGTTTGACCTTGTTGAACTTGTAAAAGAGTCCATTAGCCAGATAAAATCCCTTGCTGATGAGAAAAAAATACAGGTAAATATTAACTCTAACGCTGAAGCAGTTATGGTAAACGCTGATAAAAGAGATATCAAAAGACTGATCCATAACCTTGCAAGCAATTCAATTAATCATGGCGTTCACCGCGGGTTTTTGAACTGTAATATAGAGGTAATAAATGATGCTATTACCTATACGCCAAAATCCGGTATTGAAGACTATAGTTCTCTTAGCCATCCCCTTGAGCTTTCTGGCTGTGTAATAGTAAGTATTGAAGATAACGGGGTGGGAATAACCAGAGAAGATTTACCGCTATTATTTAACAGGTTTTCTCTGAGTAAAGGAAGAAAACCGGCCGGCAGCGGTTTGGGGCTGTATTACGCTAGCCAGGTAATTCATATGCATAATGGTCATATATGGGCGGAAAGCTCAGAAATGGGCGGAAGCACATTCAAGTTTACTTTACCTTTAAATAATTAGGGAAAAAAATTATGAGCGAAAAAATCAAAGTATTAATAGTTGATGATTCCAAGCTTACAATTGTGGGTTTAAAAACAACTCTTAACCAGTTTGAAGAACTGGAAGTGGTCGGTGAGGCTAATGACGGCCAGGAAAGCATTGATGCGGTAAAAAAACTCAGGCCGGATATTATCCTGATGGATATTGGAATGCCTATTATGGACGGGATCAAGGCAACTAAAGAAGTTAAAAAAATTGAAGGTATTAATGCCAAAGTCATTATGCTGACTTCTCATGAAAGCGAGCAAAATGTGCTTGATGCTATGTCAGCCGGAGCTAATTCCTACTGTATGAAAGATGTTGAGCCGGAAACTCTGTTATCAGTAATTAAAAGCACTCATAGTGGTGCGTCATGGCTTGACCCAAGGATCGCAAGAATTGTCCTTGATAAATTCGTGGATAAATTAGGCAAGTTTCTGAAAACTAATACCACTACCGATCTTACAGAAAGAGAGATTGATGTGCTTAACCTTATTTCTAAAGGCAAAAGCAATCAGGACATTTCTAATGAGCTATGCATCAGCCTGAACACAGTTAAAACACATATTAAAAACATATTCCAGAAACTGGAAGTTGAAGACCGAACCCAGGCTGCAATGAAAGCAATGAAAGAAGACCTTATATAATATATCATTTCTTATTCATCATGAACGGACTACCGTAACATACCTACCATGCTCATACTCTAAAAAGGAATTTTTAAAACTATTGTGCCGGGTATAATCCAAATGCAATTGCTCTAGTAAGCCCTGCTGAGCTGAATATTCATTTTCGTCCTGGTTAACTATAAGCATTTTGCCGCCCGGATTAAGCATGCCGGCTGCATGACGCAGCATTTCCCGTGGTTTAAACACACTCAGGGGCAAACCCCATTCAAGAAGCGGATATTGAGTTACAAATGGAAAAAACCAGATAATATAATCGTATTCTCCGGAATGTTTAAGCAAATCCCCGGTGATATACCTGCAATTTTTAAGGGTTTTAGTGTAGTACAGCGCATAATCCCGTCTTGTACAGAAGTCTGAGTATACTCTATAAGCATCTATTTCAATGCCGTCAAGCCGGATTTCTTTTTTAAAGTTATTATACCTGAAGAAATGGTACTGCCCTGACGCATAAAACCAGTTTTTTGAACCTATATCAAGAATTTTAGGGGAATCTTTATCAACCTGAATATAATTTTCCAACAATTCAATGATAGCAAGGTTTTCAAGATAGTTTCGCCTTGCGGAATTTTGTTTTAAATAGTCAAGCCGGTACTTTTTTAGGTATAACCCTTCTTTATCCTCTGCAATCCGTCTTTTTTGCGGCGGTAAATTGTCAAAAAGGTTATTTTTAAGCTCATTTTTGCCGCTAAACTTACGAGAAAATTTTATTTGCTTTCTGAAAAAAAAATCTATTTCATTGTAAAAACTTTTGAGGGATTTCATTATGATAAATTTTAATCTGGTTTTATTAGTTATTTTAACAGTTTTTTAAAGTTTAATTGGTAAATTTTAGTCTAAGCCAGGTGTAACTCCTCAGCTCCCACTAAAAATATAAAAAAATTTTTTCAAAATCGCCCGCCACACCCTCCCTGATTGAGGTTAAAGGGCGAAGCCCTTTAACAATTCTATATAGATTTTGAAAAATTTTTTAATTTAATAG
>JANQEB010000062.1 GCA_028278605.1 Candidatus Gastranaerophilales bacterium | reverse complement strand
AAAAGCATAGAAGCCTCACATAGAGACTTCTTACAGGATTTCTATATGAAAAAATATACTAATCAAGATGTTTTCGAGCTAGTTGCGTAAGTCCTGGTTTTAAATTTATGAGGAAGGATTTTGCCTTCAAAAATAGTTTTGTTCACAGTAATTTTAAGATTTTTCTGATCAAAATCTTCTTTTTTCAATGCCAGCAGCTCCGATTTTTTTATTCCTGTTGATAATGCAAATAAAATTGGCAGGTAAAGATCAGGGTAATTAGTTCCGGCTGTTTTTAAAAGTATATCAGCTTCTGTGTCTATTAAAACCTGTATTTTATTATCTTTAGGGAATTTAACATTTACGATTCCATTGTAAGGACTATCTGATATGAAATTCCATTCTATAAACTTTTTGAACATAAAGCCAAATAAAGAAACACACTTATTTATACGACTATCTGGCATTCTCTCCTTGTATTTCAGTTTAATAAATTGTTCAATATGTTTTTGTGTAATACTTTTAAGCTGTAATTTCCCAAAAAATGGATTTAAATGAAGTTTTATTAAGCTTTTGTATGTTTTAAAAGTAGTAGGGGAACAGTTTTTAAATGTATGATTAGTTAAAAAATATTCTGCTGCCTGTAAAAATGTGATGTTATTATCTTCAATTATTTCTTTAATCGGCCTATCCTTCAGTTTTAATGAGAATTTATCAGTCTTATTTTTGTCTAAATATCTATATTCATTGCCAAGCCTGATAATTTTTTGCTCCCGAATAAGTTCCGCAAGGATTTCTACTGCTTCATCCTCATCAAGTCCTGTCATCACAACAATATCATCCAGCGAGAATATATTTAGCCCCTTTATTATTTTCATAACTTTGTCTTGAATCATTCTTCATAATCTCCTTTATTATGTTTTCATCAATTAATTGAAGGTTATTTGTATTGGCAACTGCTTCCAGCCGATTAATTAACCTGACAATCTGCCTGAACCTGTTTGCATGGCTGTGAATTAATCCAATTGCCGGTTCTGTAACCTCAATTTCACAAAGTTGAGCAACTATGTCCTGTACGTCACTGACAGAGAAGGGTTTAAATTGAACAATCTCAGACAGCCTGTCATAAAGATGTTTGTACTTCTGGAGTTTTCTCTGCGCAAGGGTCATTCCCACAAAAACAATCGGGACATTCGTCTTATCGTGAATGTCCCGAAGAGTTTCTATTGTTTTCTGGTCGCCTGCAAGGTAATCAACTTCATCAATTATTATCATCTGCGGCCTTTCAAGGAGTCTATTTATGCACTGCTTAAACAAATCCGAAGTCCAATAGCGTGGGATCTCACCTAATTCTTCAACAAGTTCTTCTAAGAACCACCTGCCGGTCATTAAATTCGCGCTTCTTATGTACACAGCATCATTCTGTGCAGCTAGCCAGAGTGCGGTACGTGATTTTCCAAGACCAGGTTCTCCATATACGAGCCCTATTCTGGAAACGCCTTCGTATTTTTGCTGCAGGGAGTTAATTAGAGCTATAAAGTTTTTCACATTCCGGGTTTTAACAAATACTTTGCGCATTATATTTCCTCGTAAATTTGTTTGTATTCATCGCTTTTCATATATTCAGCAAGCCATTTGCGTTCTTCAGGAATCGTACAACCTTCTCTCATTAAATATTCATATTTTTCATATCCGTTCATAAATACTGATCGCAATTTTTCTTCAAAAACTATTGGTTCCTGTTTCGCAATTTGGTTTTCAGCTTTATTAACCGGATTATTTTCCTCTATCATCTGTGATTCAATAAATTTAACATCTTCTTTTTGAATATATTTTTTAATTGTCCTGAGTGTACGGTTGCGCAGTTGCTTCTGTTTTTTGATTTTTTGCTTAAAGCTCTGCATATCTGTAACTGAGCCCATATGATGGGCCATTGGATGCGTTGCCTCAACTCGTTTTGCTGTACACAAATATTCCCCTTTTGCCGTATAGACCTTTACATAAGACAAATCAAACAGGCTATACCTGATTATTACTCTATCCCTGAGTCCGTACAGTGCATCATTGTAATAATCAGTATTGAGGAATCGGATCCCGTTGCGGTGAATTGTCTTCACCTCGTGTGCCATCATCAGTTCATCAAGTTCATTAATGTTGATATTCTGCTTTTCCCTGCTATCAAAAACTTCTTTTATGCTTCTGGTTCTATCGTTTGGACAGGGCTGGGAATGTTTAAACTCCAGCCAGCTGTCGACAAGCTGTTTTACTTCCTGAATTGTCGGAACATAGTTGTTATGAATCTTTTCATGCAGCTCCCTGTGGATTTTTTCATTTCTTTTCAGCCTCGCAGGCTGGTTCTGTATTGAGGAGCCGGTGTATGAGGGAACCAGCTTTTCGAAGCTTTCCTGAAATTCCAGAAAGAACCTTTCTATGACCTTTGCCCTTGCATTATACGGTTTTGCAAATACAACCTTTATGCCGAGCCTGCCATACAGACCTGAAAAACCGCTTTCCCTGAAATCTGTATTACAAAAATATTTGGCTTTAAATGCTCTTCCATTATCCTGATAAACAATCTTAGGAATGGTTTTCAGGTTTATAATACTGTTGCGCAGGGCACTGGCTATCGCCTGAGTATCCTCTTCAAGCATAATATCGTAGCCGCAAAGATAACCCGATTTCCAGTCCAGAAATCCGAGTAAAACCGCACGGGCTGGTTTTCCGGTGAACGGGTTTAAAATCTGGAACGATAACCTGTGGCCATCAGCCACAAGTACATCAGAAACATTTAAAACGCTGACATCACGGACAATGTATGGCGCGACTTTGTTTTTAAGTTCTGATTCTCCTCCCCTTGCCAGCACCCATTTATCATAATTGTTATCACGGAACCATTTTGCAAATCTTCTGAAGGTCACAGTTGATGGAATATATTCTTGTCCCTGTTTTTTGAGTACATGTTTTGTGATGCTGATTGCTTTTCCGACAGAAAATTTGTTCGGATGCAGTATTAGCTTCATAAAAATATTTTTTTCCTGCTCGGTCAAGGTTGTTCTGAATTCATGTTGTTTTGAGTAGGAATAATTCGGAATCAAAATTGTGTAATCAGAGCTACAGCCCAGAATTTTGTTCCAACGTTTGAGAGTTCCGATTGAAACAGATCCGATTTTTAAGAAAATCTTTTCATACAGGATTCCCGAGTTGTAGGATTCGAGAAATGCTCGATCAGCAGAGGTTTTCTTATGATGTGAGTTGCGAAATTTTCTCCACTCCTTGAGTAAATCCATTCTTGCGAGCGCAGTTTCTTTCGCCGACTGAGGAATAAAATCTTTTTCTTTTGTAGCAGGTAAGTGATTTTCGATTGCAGAATTAGTTTCCTGCTCAAAATATCTCTGCTGCACGTGTTTTTCTGTGCTGGAGAGAAGAACCTCATAACTCGTTCCTCCATGAACTTCGGTTTCCCTTGCAACATATCTTCCCCTGCTGATGGAAAGTCTGATTGCTCTGGATGTAACTCCTTTTAATTCAGCAAGATCGTTCACTGATATATAAATTTCGTTTTCTGTCATCGAAGTATATGCTCCTTGTTGACAGAATAACTCGGAACACGAAAAAGTGTCGGAAACACAGGGAAGGTTTTACAAAGCAACACATTACAAATTAAGCCAGTTTTCTCATCAGAAAATTGACTGTTTTCCAATTTTTTCATGCGGGTTTCGGCGACTGAAAAACTATCGAATCGCCAAGTCTCGCATGTATTTTGATTATTAGCGATGTTCCGACTGCTGTTCCCACGTTAAAAAATTGGAAAAAATGGGATACTTTTGTCCGGTTTTTTACCATAGATGAAATATAGACGTGTTAGGACTTTTAGCCTTATTGCAAAAATACCAGCCGGACATTTCCAGACAAAATTGTCCAATTTATGACATTTTTATCCGCTTTTTGTCAATTTGTGTTCCGACACCAAAACCCGCACCCTATCGGGGAATTCCCGAATAAGATGCGGATCATTTTGCACTTTAAAATATATATAATAATAATATAAAAGCCCATAATCCTTACAGATTACGGGCTTTTATGGTGGAGACGGAGAGATTCGAACTCTCGTCCAGAACGGGCATAAACAAACCTCTACGAGCGTAGGTTACTGTTTAAGTCGTCAAAGCCGGGCTAGCAACCGCACCCTTAACTAAGACCAAGCATTTTTCAAGTCATGCCTGACTTTGAGGATTAGCTTTGCTTAGCGTATCCTCATTCGCTAAGCGCATCCGGCATAAGGGACCAGATAATTCGGCCGGAAGGAATTACCCGGTGGCACTTCAGAGCCTAAGCAGCTTTTGCTTGAGCTGATCCGAAGTTTAATGCAACTACGTTATTGTCGTTGGCATTTAATTTTTTTGCTCGTTGATAACGGAGAACAGCGCTCCGACTCGCAGCCTGTTTTCACCAAAACGCCCTGTCAAATCCAGAACGTCCCCATGGTATTTTTTCCTGTGTCATTCTGATGTTTGCTGAAAGGTTTCAAGGATTCTTTGTTTTTACTCAGAATGACGGTTGGATTTATGAAATTTTCAAAGTGCGTTTTAATTAACTTGCCGAAGGTCGGACTCGAACCGACACGGTGTTGCCACCGGTAGATTTTGAGTCTACTGCGTCTGCCATTTCGCCACTTCGGCGCGAAGCGGGAGTGAAAAAACGGAAATGATTTAGTTTTTGATGCGAAGCAGGTATTCGCAAGAACTCATTTTCGTTTTTCTAACTCATTCCCCGCAAAGCGGGGATATAGACTCGATCCCTTTACAGGGGTGTATTCCATATTAACAGATAAAATCCTTAATTTCTAGTCTGCTGCTCAGGCTCCTACTTTCTGTTAAGCGATGTAAATACCAGTTTAAAAGACCCAAAAACAACGCCTTTTGTTCCTTTTAACGGATTTTATAAAAAATTTTTTAATCTTCTTCTCTAAAGTGTTTATTAACATATTCCGATAGTAATTTATATGAGGAGTAAACATTGCAGGCTTTGAACCCGGTTAAGGTATAAGTTTTATGCAAATTTATATTAACTTTAGCTAACGCAAGCCAGGTTTATTTTGCGTAAGCAAAGTTTGTAATGTCTACCTTCGGGTTTTTGTAGTCATTTTAAGGGAAGGAAAAAACGCATGAGTTTTCAAAACAAACACACCTATTCAGCATTCGTTTATGAAAGCGACAAGCATTATTTCGCTGATTGTCTATCACTAAACGTCATTTCTACAGGAGAGAGCCCGGTTGAAGCCATTGAAAACCTTGAATACGAAGTAAAAAAAATATTAAAGGGACAAAAATTTTCACTAAACCCTCTTTATGAAAAGAGGTAAATAAGGAAAGTTGAAAAAGTTTTTAAGTATCCCGAAATTTTCAAAAATCTATTGAAATTCGGGTTAATTAAAGACTTCCAGCCATTTTTTTATATAACCGTATCCTGTTTTACCGCTTTTTTCCGGATGGAACTGAAACGCAAAAATATTTTTATGCTCTATAGAGGCAACAAAATCTATTTGGTAGTTGCAATAAGCTGATATTATGTTTTTATCCTCCGGAACTACGTGGTATGAGTTGACAAAATACACATAATCATCACTTAAAACAGAATTATTTTGAGTTGTCTTAAGTTCATTCCAACCAATTTGCGGAACTTTGCCCTGCGTGAATTTTATGGCTTTCCCCGGGAAAATACCCAGCCCCGGAATATCCGGGGCTTCCTCACTGCAGGTAAACAATACCTGTATACCAAGGCATATACCAAGAAATGGGATTCCCTCCCTTATTTTTTCCACAAGGATTTTTGAGAGTTCTTTTTTATTTAAAGCCTGCATAAACTGCCCAAAATGCCCCTGGCCCGGCAGAATAATTCTTTTTGCGTTTTTTATATCTTCATTTTTGTCTGTTATAAGATACTGGTAGCCCAAAAATTCAAGAATGTTTGTTACACTCTTTAAGTTCCCTGCCCCATAATCCAGTATTGTTATTTTGCTCAAATTTTTACCTCTTATCATCGAGTTAATTATATCAGATAAAATTCTATATAATTAACAGGACTTACGCAACTAGCTCGAAAATGTCTTGATTAGTATATTTTTTCATATAGAAATCCTGTAAGAAGTCTCTATGTGAGGCTTCTATGCTTTT
>JANQEB010000042.1 GCA_028278605.1 Candidatus Gastranaerophilales bacterium | reverse complement strand
GTAACTTCTCTTCTATAATACTGATAACACTTAGTGCTAATTAAATAGATCCCGCATCAAGTGCGGGATGACACAATGTTTAAGAATTTTTTCTTTATTCCTTAAAAAAACGGAAACGATTTAGTTTTTGATGCGAAGCAGGTGTTCGCGAGAACTCATTTTCGTTTTTGTAACTCATTTTCATTGCGAGGAGTGAAACGACGAAGCAATCCACTTGAGTCTACTTGGTGATGGATTGCTTCGCCCGCCCCGCCCATGGCGGGTACTGGGCTCGCAATGACAAATTACGTATTTTTATACCACTGCCAAATTTTTTATTACCTACTTATATTAACGAACAAGATTTTTGAATTCCTCAAGATCTTCAGGGGTGTCGATTCCAAGGGGTTTGTAGTCAACAACTGCTGTCTTTATAGTAAACCCGTTTTGAAGCGCCCTGAGTTGTTCCAGGCACTCAGCCTGCTCAAGGTCAGTCCGGGCTAACCCTGTCATCCGCAATAAAGCCTCCCGCCTGTATACATATAAACCGATATGCGCATAATATTTTGCAAAGCCGGTTTGCCTTTCATACGGTATAGCTGCCCTTGAAAAATACAGCGCCTTTGCATCTGTTGTTATAACCGCTTTAACCAGGTTCGGGTTAAGTATTTCATCTTTATCGGTAATTTCTCTTATCAAGGTTGAAATATCAGCGCTTTCATCGGAAATCAATGATTGGACCGCTTTATCAATGCTTTCCGGGGTGATAAGAGGTTCATCTCCCTGGACATTAACCGCTATTTCAATTTCAGGGGTATTTTTTACGATTTGGGCTATCCTGTCGCTGCCGCTTTGATGCTCGGTGGAGGTCATCCTGGCTTCACCGCCAAAGTTTTTAACAGTATCAAAAATTCTCCGGTCATCAGTTGCAACAATTACGCTATCGGCAAATTTTGATTTTTTTGCCTGCTCATATACCCATTGAATTACAGGCTTGCCCCGGATTTCAATAAGCGGTTTTCCCGGCAGTCTTGTTGAAGCGTATCTTGCCGGGATTATAACAGCTATTTTTGTCATACAACTTCTTTCCAGACTTCGTTGTTTTCAAGCAATTCCTGGTCCAGCTCGTTTTCATTGGAAGCGATGACTGCCGCAACAACAGCATCACTGGTTACATTAACAAGTGTCCTGAACATGTCAATAATACGATCAAACGCAAATACCAGGACATAAGCCTGTGCAACTTCTTCAAATGACAATTTCAGGCTTCCCTGGAGGATCAAAGCCATTGTAATTACCCCGGCACTGGGAATTCCGGCTGAAGTACTTGATGCAATAATTGCAAATAAGCCAATTAACACAATTAATAACGGGCTTAGAGAAATATCATAGGCCTGGGCAATAAAAATAACGCCAACTGACTGGAACAGGGCTGTTCCATCCATATTCATAGTCGCACCGAGCGGGAGAACAAAGCTGCAAATCTTGCTTGAAATCCCCGCTCTTCTTTCGCAGCAGGCAATTGTTACAGGCAGCGTCGCTGAGCTGCTTGCCGTACCAAATGCAACCATCATTGCTTCTGTTATTGCCGAGTATAATGAGGTAAATTTGATTTTTGAAAATAATTTGATAACTAAAGGATAGGTTACAAAAAACTGAATAGCTAAACCAAGCAGGATTACCGAGGCATAGAGCCATAATTCCTTGATTGTACCCAGGCCTGCTTTTGCTACGGCATATGCGGTCAGTGAAAATATGCCGGGCGTTGCTATTACCATTATCCAGTCAGTAACTTTCATAGTTGCGGCAAACACTGATTCAAAAAACGACACAACAGGCCGGTTAACATCACCGATTGATGCAAACGCTGCTCCAAATATTATTACAGCTATTAATACCTGCACCATGGTTGTTTCCATCCCTTTTTGTTTTGAATCCTCATCAACTAAAGGGCTTCCGGGAATCATATTTAAAATTAACGCAGGTAAATTTGAAGTGTTTTCCTTAATTATTTCAACTTTATCCTGGACAATAGCTGATTGCTGCACGTCTATTTTTTGTTTTACACCTTTTCCCGGTGCAAATATCAGTGCCAACGAAAGACCAATCGTAACAGCAATTATAGTAATCAGGGCATAGTACCCGACCATTTTTGCTCCGATTTTGCCCAGCTGCCTGCTGTCTCCCAGGCTCGCAATTCCTACTATAATCGCGCTAACTACCAGGGGTAAGACAATCATTTGGATTAACCTGATAAACGCTTGCCCTACAAAGTAAAGGGTATCATGAAACGGTGTTGAATCCCCATGCTGAAACGGAAATAAAAGCCCCACCACTATACCGCCAATTAATGCAAGAAATATATGCCAGTTTCTTTTAATACCCAATCCGATCGCAACTAATATCTGCCAGTGTAATTTCATATAATGTCCCTCTCAATCAATTTTCAAAGTATAAAAACTATTATCTCAATTTTATTTTACAATTGCAAAAAACTTTTTTTATCATTTACTTTGTGTAAGTGAAGATTTGTAAAGTTTTTTATAATCTTTAATAAAATTTGTCAAGTTTTAATATTCAGCTACCTATTATTGTAGAAAATTTTAATTCTTAAATAAGGAGATATAATATGAATTCAATCAATAACAGTCCGGCTTTCAAAGGGGTGAGAGCATTTGAGCATGCAGTAAAAAATCCTCCGCATAAACATCCAACAACTCAGGAGCAAAAAGATGAAAACGTGTTTGCGGCAGGTGTGGGACTTGGAATAGATATGATGGCAGGTATAAATAATACAATCAGCTCTTTAATTGTTGTGGGGGGAGCTATTACAGGAGCTCTAATGCCTAAAAAGATAATTAACGGGGTCAGCTCATTAGTTAGTGGTACAAAGAACGTAATTGATAAAGAAATTAAAAAAATACCTATGGCAACAAGAGGTAAAGCAGCGTTAATTGGAGGTGCTCTGAGCGCTGGCGTAGCTGCTGTTGTAGGTTTTGGCTTAAGAACAGTAATGTCTTTAATGCCTTCCAGCAAAGTAGTAGATTCGACAACTTTCGTGAATAACCCAAAAGATTAAAAGATAACGATTTTTTTATTGAGAACTTAAATAAGAGCCTATCCGGAAAATATTTTTATAATCAACAAACATCTGTCATTGCGAAATTTTCAAAAATTGCCTGCCCAACTACCAACTATACCGATTTCAATAAGTAGGTGTTATAGCAATTCGCGTTTAATGTAATATTTATTTGCTCAAAATCTTGTTAGTGCTAGTATGGTAAGGTATATTACAACCCTGGAGGAATAATTTATGTCAAAATATGATGATCTCAAAGTTTATTATGATAAAGATATCAAAGAAGAGCCTATTATGAATAAAAACGTGGCGATTCTTGGATTCGGAAGCCAGGGACATGCTCATGCTCAGAACCTTCACGAGTCAGGCGTGAAAGTCAAAGTTGGGCTTCGCGACGGATCAAAGTCCTGTGAGCGTGTGAGAAAAGCAGGTATTGAATGTTGCTCCTTTGAGGAAGCTGTAAAGTGGGCTGATGTTGTAATGGTGCTTTTGCCCGATACAATTCACAGGGAGGTTTACGAACAATTCATCGAGCCAAACCTTTCAGAAGGAATGTATCTGGGATTCGGGCACGGATTTAGCATTCACTACAAGGAGATTGTGCCGCCGGCCAATGTAAATACATTTATCGTTGCGCCTAAAGGCCCGGGACATCTTGTAAGGTCAGAATACGCAAAGGGAAGAGGGGTTCCTTCACTGGTTGCTGTAGGCCAGAACCCTTCAGGTGATACTTTTGAAGTTGGTCTTGCATATGCAAAATGTAATGGCGCAGGTAAAGCAGGAGTTATTGAGACTACATTCAAGGATGAAACAGAAACAGACCTCTTCGGGGAACAGGCAGTTCTTTGCGGGGGAACAACCGCTCTTATAAAAGCCGGTTTTGAAACACTTACAGAGGCCGGATATCCTCCAGAAATGGCTTATTTTGAATGCTTACACGAGTTAAAGCTTATTGTTGACCTGATTTATTATGGCGGAATCCAGGATATGAGGTATTCAATCAGTGATACAGCAAAGTATGGCGATGTTACACGCGGTCCCAGAGTTATAACTGACTCTGTAAAGCAGGAAATGAAAAAAGTTTTAGAGGAAATTCAAAACGGCAAGTTTGCTAAAGAATGGATTGAAGAGTGCAGGCAGGGCCAGCCAAACCTCAAGAAACTTTTAAAAGCTGACGATGACCATGAAATCGAGCAAATCGGAAGAAAATTACGCGGAATGATGAGCTGGATTAAAGAAGAGCAGCTTATCTGCGCTGATGAAAGAAATTAATTTTTTTCAATATTAAATAACTATGTACTAGTACTCTGTTAAATTAATTTTGTCCGTCATCCTGAGGCTTGCCGAAGGATCTCAGGTAATGAGATTCTTCGCCCGCCCCGCCTATGGCGGGAGG
>JANQEB010000075.1 GCA_028278605.1 Candidatus Gastranaerophilales bacterium | reverse complement strand
GGTGGCCGAAGGATCTCAGGTAATGAGATTCTTCGCCCGCCCCGCCTATGGCGGGAGGCGGCTCAGAATGACGATTCTATAAAATTTACTTAACTGTGCTCTAGTAAGGAATAAAGAAAAAATTCTTGCACATTGTGTCTGCCGCATTTGAGAAGTCTGCCCCTTGCTAGGGCTATCTATCCGGCAAACATAATAAGCAATAAGCCCTATTAAATAGACCCTACATCAAGTGCGGGGGCACATCAGTCATTAATTGATCACTACCAAAACTTTTTCGAATTCCCTTGGGGGTATTTTTATTGCAAAGGTTTAAATCCAGTTATAGTAAATATCTTCAGAAAACCGTTTTGTCATAAAAATCAAAATTGTCGTAAAGGTGACATAGAAATCTTGCCTTTTACCATTTTATTTAAGGCACTTTCGTCAAAATCAATTAATTTACAAAATAATCTCCGCAAATATCAAGAACCGTATTACTACCGTCCGTTAGTTCTGGTAAATCATTAACAGTCACCTTATGAACCACAACAGCTCTGTACTGATCAGGGTTTTCAGGCCTACGAACACTTGCATGTCCGTCAGAAAGACTGGTATATAATTTTTTATCGCTGGGTGAGTCTAAGAGTATATCTTGTGCGTATTCATCATTATTTTTCCAAAAAACCTTGTAATTTTTCCCTTCTTTAGTCCAGTCAGGTAAAACCCAATAAACTTCATTAACCATACCATTAGCAACTGCTTTATTAATCCAATTGCCTATATCCAGAGTTTGTCCGGGATCAAACCTGATATCAGAATGTGTATCAAAGTGTAGTAAAACAGGAGGATTTCTTTTGTCCAAAATTCCGGTTCTAAAAGCTTGGTTTAAAGTTTTTATTGCCCCATCATGATCTTTGGTAACTCGGGCAGTTTTTGTTGATGACATTACTTTTCTTGTTCTTTTATTGTCAGGAGTATTTATATTATTAAACCCAATAATACCGGGGGTTGATTTAAATGAAATATTGTTAAGCACTTAATTTAACCTTGTTAGATAATGTTATTTGCTGTTATTAATAAAAACAGATCTCTAGAAAAAATTGCCAGCAGCAGACAAAATTAAATTAATTAAATTCAATATAGTAAACAGCGTAATTTCCATGCAGATTGGCAAAAGACTAAGGAAGGTTGAAAAAGTTTTAACCGGTAAAATTAAAAAATTCGTCGGGTTGTCATTCTGAGGAAGCCTGTCCCGAACTTGATCCGGGATGAGAATCTGAGCAACGCCTCATTAAGCTTAAATTTTAATCCTTGACACGGGGTTCCACAGATTGCCACGGGCTCACAAATTGTCATTGAGCCCTCGCAATGACAGGCGTTAGCTTTTAGCTCATTATTTAGTAATCTTACCGTTAGCTTTTATAAGTTTTTTATTAAATTCATCAACTCTTTATTTGTCCAGTAAATGTCTTTTAAAACCTCAAATGCTTGACCAAGCATTACATTTGTCTCGGTAGTTTTGCTCAAAATAACTTCTTTTTGTTGCTTTGTAAGTTATTTTTTTCTATACCTTTTAATTTTATTCATGAAAAATGCATTATAATTCAATATTTATTTAATTATAGCTATATAAAAATTATATGTCAATTTTTATATAGCTATAAGTTATGAATCAGGATGAAATACTTAAAAAATTTGGCAAAAATGTAAAGCTTGCCCGTATAAAAAAGGATTACTCACAGGATCAGCTTGCTGAGAAACTTAATGTAACCCAAAATTACATTACAAAAATTGAGACAGGCAGGCAAAATATGTCGCTAAAAAAGATTGCCGAGCTTGCAGAGGGAATTGGCGTTGACATAGAAGAGTTATTGCAGTTTAAAGAATAAAGATAAACTATCAGGGAAACAGGTATGGAAAAAGCCACGTTTGCAGCAGGTTGCTTCTGGGGAGTAGAAGCCAGGTTCAATAAAATAAACGGCGTGATCTCAACACAGGTAGGCTATACAGGCGGTCATACACAGAACCCGACTTATGAAGAAGTTTGCTCTGACCAGACAGGCCACGCTGAAGCCGTGGAAGTCGGCTTTAACCCGGAAATTGTCAGCTATGAAGAATTGCTAACGGCATTCTGGAATATGCATAACCCTACAACTCCTGACAGGCAGGGTTTTGATGTGGGCTCGCAATACAGGTCGGCTGTGTTTTACCATAACGAAAAACAGAAAAACCTTGCTGAAAAGATAAAACAAGAACTAGATACATCGGGCAAGTTTGCTAATACTATAGTTACGGAAATCGTGCCAGCCTCAACCTTTTACAGGGCTGAGGAATATCATCAGAAGTATTATGAAAAGACCGGCAGGCCCTGCTGCTAATCTTTGCTGCGAAAAAAAACACTTGCCCGTCAGGCATATTTTATGAAAAGATAAATGTATGCTTAGATTTGCGCCTTCCATAGAAGACATAGAAAAAAAGATAGCTGACTGCGATAAAAAGGTGTTTGTCCCCATATGGACAGAGATTATTGCTGACCTGGAAACTCCGGTTTCCGCTTATAACAAGGTTAGCAAGGACCAAAAGTATTCATTTCTGCTGGAAGCAGTTGAGGGCGGAGAATCAGTAGGCAGGTATTCTTTTATAGGAATTGACCCGCTGTTTATAATCAAGTCAGAGCAGGATAAAACTTATCTGATCGAGGTTGAGCATGACAGGAAAATCCTTGAGGCTGATACTCCTTATGAGCTTTTAAAAAAGTTTTTTTGCGGGTATTCAGCGGCGGATTTTGATGTGCCGCTTCTGCCCGGGTCTGTTGGTTACCTGGGATATGATACTATCAGGTTTATTGAGCCGAAGTTAAAAGAGCATTATGAAAGCATAGAAAAGTGCGTGAGCTTTCCTGATTCGTATTTTATGACAGGCGGTATTGTTCTGGCGTTTGACCACGTGAAACATAAGATCTACGTGATAAATAACATACTTGTTGATGATAAATCCAACTTGCAAAACCTTTATGAGAATGCAAAATTCAAAATAAACCTGGTACTGGAGAAACTTTCTTCCGCGCATACCCTGAACCCCTTTTATTTGGGGCTGGAAGAGCAAAAAGAAGAGGTGGAATCTAATATCACCAGGCAGGAATGGACAGAGGCTGTCTTAAAAGCCAAGGAATACATAAAAGCTGGTGATATTTTCCAGGTGGTGCTTTCTCAGAGGTTCTGCGTTGATAGTGAAGGAGTCGAGGATTTCACAATATACAGGGCTTTAAGAAGTATCAACCCTTCTCCTTATCTGTATTACCTTGATTTTGATGATTTTAAAATTATCGGCTCCTCCCCGGAAGCCCTGGTAAAATGCGATAGGGACGGTTCAATCAGCACAAGGCCAATTGCCGGAACCAGAAAGCGCGGTGCAACTTCTGAAATAGACAATGAGCTTGAACAGGAGTTAATCAAAGATACTAAAGAGCTTGCAGAGCATATAATGCTGGTTGATCTTGCAAGAAATGACATTGGCAGGGTAAGCAAATATGGAACAGTCAACGTTGAAAGGCTTATGGCAATTGAGAAGTTCTCTCACGTGATGCACATTGTCAGCGATGTATCAGGCAAGCTCAAGGAGGGATACGACTCAGTTGACCTTATTAAAGCGTGTTTTCCCGCGGGGACCGTGTCCGGCGCGCCAAAAGTCAGGGCAATGGAGATTATTTACGAGCTGGAAAAAGCCGCAAGGGGCCCTTACGCAGGTTGTATAGGATATCTGGGGTTCAATAACGAAATAAACGTGGCAATTACTTTAAGGACAATGCTTGTCAGGGATAATAAAGTATTTATCCAGGCAGGCGGAGGGATTGTAGCGGATTCCGAGCCGGATTTTGAGTTTGCGGAGTCGCAGAACAAAGCAGCGGCGCTTATTCAGGCAGTGCTTAAGTTAAAGAATAATTAAATTATACCGGTAAAAGGGCGCGCTGCAAAGCAGCGCGCCCTTCCCAAATATATCAAACAGGCTTATTTATCGTTTTTATCTGTGTATTCCCTGTACAGATCGGAATATCTGGCTGAATAGTTGTCAGGGTCGGAATATTCCTGCTCATCATCAGGAATTGCACTTCCCTGTCTTCTATTTCCTTTTTGTGTTTCAGTTTTAGCCATTAATTGCTCCATCTCGTCCGGGGAGATCTCTGTAAGAAGATTGATATTCTGGTTTGTGCTGCCAACAACAAGCTGCTTACCATTAATTTCAACAAGCTGGATTACTTTACCCTGGCCTAGTGTAGAAGTAGCAAGAATTTTAAACTTATTAATGTTTGGATCCCCGAATTTGCCAAATAATGGCTGGTTTGGACTTATTCCCTTCATTTTGCTGTATATCCAGGCGAGTATGAGCATTAAAAATATCACTACGCCTAAAGAGAGAAATGGCTTTATAAAGTAATCATAGCTATCCAAAGTGCTTGAAGTGGTTATTTCCCTGGAATTACTTGCTATGTCATCATCTGCCAGATACTTATTCAGGTTTTCAACATAATCATCTTTATATTCAGGGATTTGTTTTTGATGCTCCCGGTCTTTAGCTGAAATTTTTTCTTCAGAGTTTATACCCTGCTGTTCAACTACGGTTTCTTTATGATATTTTTCCGGTATTGGAGAGGTTTTTGCGGCATGAGTTGTCTTTGAGGCCGCTTTTTCAGGGCTGATATGCGTTTTTGTAACTGAAGGTCTGGTTTCAGGGTGAGTAACAGGTGTTTTATGGTGGGTTATTCCAGGTTTTGGAATTGGTTTCTTTGCTTTTTTTATGTTTTTTTTAACTATAGTAAAAGGATGGTTTTTTGCTGCACCCGGAGTTTTGCGGGCAGCAGGTTTTTTGGCATTATTAACTTTGATTTCCTCATATGATGTGTTGTTTTTGGCGGGAATTGTTTTTTTAGGAATTACTTTATGTATTGTAAAATCAGTTATTGAGCTGCCGCTGTACGGCGAAGTTGTTTGTGCCGCAGCTATGCCGCAAAAAATAAACGCTGAAACTATTAAGGATATCAAGATTTTTTTTGACAATTTAAAACCTTTCTCCCGAAAATAAAAATTTATAAGGATATTATACTTTATCAAAACTTTAGAAACTATAATTTATTATAATTATCGCGAGAAATTAAACGGGCAAAAGCCCTAAATTGTTAAAAAAAATTGGTAGTGGTATTTTTTGACGTGGCGTCATTGCGAGGAGTGAAACGACGAAGCAGTCCACTTGAGTCTACTTAGTGATGGATTGCTTCGCTTCGCTCGCAATGACAAATCACGTATTTTTATACCACTGCCATATTTTTTATGAAAATTAATTAATCATTTTTTTAGCTTCATACCTGCTTTTCGCACAAGCTGTTTGTCCTGTTCCGGGGTTATTCCTGTAGTGGTCAGATAATTTCCCACAAGAAGCGCATTTACTCCCATTTTTATGCCAAGTTCCTGGTTCTCCGGCGATAACCTTAATGCCCTTCCCCCGCCGTATCTTAAAACGGTTTTAGGAAGAATAATCCTGTATATGGCAAGTGTTTTAAGGATTTCTCCTTCGTCTATAGCGTCTTTATAAACCTCAAAAGGGGTTCCCTCTATAGGATGAAGAAAATTAACCGGCACAGAGACAGGACCAAGTTCTGAAAGCTCTATAGCCAGTTCAATCCTCTGCCTTCCGGATTCGCCCATCCCTATAATTCCGCCTGAACATACTTCCATGTTGTATTTATGGGACAGGTTTATTGTTTCAACCCTGCTTTTATAGGTATGAGTATTACAAACCTTGTCATGATAAGATTTACAGGTGTTTAAGTTGTGATGATACCTGGTTAAACCCGCTTCTTTAAGCGCCCGCATCTGCTCATCATCCAGTATTCCCAGTGAAGCGCATGACTTAAGCCCTTCAACTTCGTTTATAGTTTTTACCATTTCTAAAAGCAGCTCGAAATCTTCCCGGTCAGGGCTTTTACCTGAAGTTACAATAGAAAACCTTGTTGCTCCGTTTGCTTTTGCATCAAGCGCGCTTTGCCTGACATCTTTAAGGCTGATAATAGGGTGTGTTTGAATGTTTGTTCTATAGTGAGCGCTTTGAGCGCAGTATCTGCAGTTTTCCGTGCATTTTCCGGTTTTTGCGCTGACTATACTGCAGAATTCAACTTCATTATCAAAATTTTCCCCGGTTATTCTCGTTGCTTCGTCTACAAGCTCATTAAGAGGCGCATTGTATAACTCAAGGTATTGGTCTGTTAATGTCTTTGTAACCATTGCGTTTGATCTCTTTTTTTATTTTTAACAATCGTTATATCCGTGTAAACGCACTTTTTTATGCCCATAAGTAAAGTACAGGAATAGACCAAGCAATACCCATACGCCAAAAATTATAAGTGTCTTGGGTGTTGGCAGGCCTAAAACCACAAGGGCAAGGCAGGTAAGGATTCCAAGGATTGGAACCAGCGGTACAAACGGAACTTTAAAGGGCCTATGCCTTTGGGGGTCAATTTTTCTCAAGACCCTGACTCCTGCACACACCAGCATAAATGCCGCAAGTGTTCCAATATTGCATAATTCAGCGGCTGCGTTAAGGTCAAGTACCAGTATGGCGGCAGCAACTATAAAACCCACAATAAGAGTGTTAATATGAGGGGTTTTATACTTTCTATGGAGCTTTGAAAATACGCCGGGAATGAATTTATCCCTTGACATAGCATAGAGAATCCTTGTTCCGCCTAATTGCAGGACAAGCAGGACTGATGTTAAACCTGCTATTGCTCCTATTGATATTAAAAATGCAACCCAATGCTGGCTTACAGAGTGCATTGCCGCGGAAATCGGCGCCTGTGTATCAATATTCCCAAGAGGGACAATGCCGGTTAATACTGCAATAACACCAATATAAAGGAGAGTGCAGATTGCAAGTGTCCCTATAATACCTATAGGCATATCTTTTTGAGGATTTTTTGTCTCCTCTGCCGCTGTTGAGACAGCATCAAAACCAATATACGCAAAAAACATCAGGTATGCCCCGACAAAAATACCTTTTATTCCGTTAGGGGCAAATGGTGTCCAGTTTTCAGGATTAATAAACACTATCCCAACCCCTATAAAAAGGAGAATTACGAAGATTTTGACCAGTACCATTGTAAATGTCATTTTCGCGCTTTCCTTTATTCCCACGTATAAAAAATAAGTAATTATAGCCATAATTGCAATTGCGGGAAGGTTTATAGCCAGGGGGACAGGCCCTAAGTGCGGGATTTGAGAGGCCGGGTCCAGCAAAATTTCCGGGTTAAATCCCATTCTTTCAAAAACAACCGGGTTAAATACTGACGGGTCAAACTTTGATGCTGTGAAATGCTCTGCTATAAGCCCGGTATTGGCTCCAATTGCCGTGAATTTAACCTGTAGGAATTCAACAAACCGGTCAATGCTCTGGTCTATGTATGCTTCTTTAGCTGCTGTGTAGTTATTTACCAGCCAGACAGGAGGATTGGTTATAAAAGACGGTAAAATACTACCTTCAAAACCTTTCAAAAAGCTCACCATATATCCTGACCAGCTACTGGCTACGGCTATATTTCCTATTATATATTCCAGGACCAGCATCCATCCTATAAACCACGCTGCAAGTTCCCCAAGGGTAGCGTATGTATAGGTAAATGCGCTTCCGGCTACCGGGATAAGCGCTGCAAATTCAGCATAACACAGGGCCGCAAAAGAGCATGCGATTGCCGCAAATACCAGGGAAACAACAAGGGCCGGTCCTGCCCCTATGTGGCCGCCTCCTCCTGCTGCTGCTGTCCCTGAAAGGGCGAATATTCCGGCGCCTATAACTGCGCCTACACCAAGCACAACCAGGTCAAAAGCTGATAAAGCCCGGTTTAAACCGGTTTTTTCCGAGCATTTGATAAGCTCTTCAGGGCTTTTTCTTCTTAAAAATCTGCTAAAAGCTCTTTCAGTTGTCGTAACTTCTTTTATTTCCGCCTCCGGCAATTTTTCAATAGCCATTTTTCCATCCTTGCTCAATCAAATTTTATAGTTACCATCGTTGTTTTTTATGTTTAGCTTAAAATTATTAAATAAAAATAATGTTAAACTGTCTGATTATTTTTGGTGGTATTATTAAGTAAAGTAAATTTATCATTAACAGGTTACTTTCAGGCAGCAGTGCTGTTTGCAAACTCATTTTACTTTTGTGGTTGAGTATAGCATGGTCCTGAGTAAACACAAAAATAATTTAACATTAGCGTAACATTAGCCATATTAACTTTATAGCTTTTAAAAAAAGGTAAATCCCGGTCATAATAAAAATATAGAACTAAAAAAATGTATTTAACAAGGATTGAAGAAGATATCAAAACAATATATGAAAAAGACCCGGCAGCAACCAATATTTTAGAGGTTATATGCTGTTATCCGGGTTTACACGCCCTGGTTCTGCACAGAATAGCCCATAAGTTGCGCAAGTGGAGAGTTCCCTTTATACCAAGGTTAATTTCCGGGTTCTCAAGGTTTGTTACAGGTATAGAAATTCATCCGGGAGCAACAATTGGCAGAAAGTTCTTTATTGACCATGGAATGGGCGTTGTGATCGGAGAAACAACTGTTATAGGAAATAATGTGCTTGTTTACCAGGGGGTAACCCTTGGCGGGACAGGCAAAGAATCAGGAAAAAGGCATCCAACCCTTAAAGACAACGTTGTAGTAGGTTCAGGGGCTAAAGTCCTTGGCAACATTACCATAGGAAACAACGTAAGGGTCGGAGCAGGTTCAGTTGTAATTAATGACGTTCCTGATGACTCGACAGTAGTAGGAATCCCGGGGAGAATAGTGATGCATAAAAGTCAAAAAGCGCACCAGCTCCAGCATAATGTAATACCTGACCCTATTAAAGACGCTTTATCAACCCTTACATACGAAATCAAAGACCTTAAAAAAATCGTCAAAAAAGAGGCAGGTATGGTTGAAAACGAGGCGGAAGAATTCAATCACGGGGCCGGAATTTAAGCTTGGCGTTAAAAATATTTAAGTGATAAAATATTTCCGGAGTTAATCACAACCCTGGTGTGAAGTAAAAAAAATACAGCGGTACAGTTAAAAGATGGATATAGTTGCAAGTCTTAATAATTACAACTTTTTTGGGTTATCAGTTACGAAAATACTTCTATTTATAGGAATAGTTTTCCTTATATTATTTATGGCAAAGTTTATAAGCCTTATAGTTTTTAAATTTTTAAAGGGTAAAGCTGAAAAGACCAATACTGATTTTGATGACAACATTATAAATGCCATAGAAACCCCTGTTATATGGTTGTTTTATATTTTAAGTACCCATGTCGCGCTTATTTTCCTTGGCCTTGAGAACACAAATATCCCCTTAAAAACATTCTCAGGAATTATAACCGAAACGCTCGTCGCTGTTTTCCTTACATGGCTGGTTTTACGGCTTATAGATGTGTTTGACAATTATCTTGCGGGGGTTTTGCAAAAAGAAAAAGGAAAAGGCAAAAGGGAAATACTTTTACACTTTTTCCCCCTTATGAAAAGGGCCTTAAAAGTTGCGGTACTCTTTATCGCATTGATTGTGATTGTCCAGAACTGGGGATATTCAGTAACTTCGCTGGTAGCAGGTTTTGGTATTACCGGTCTGGCAGTCGGTTTTGCTGCTAAGGAGTCGATTTCCAACGTATTTGGTTCGGTTTTTATTGTTGCTGACCATGTTTACAAGATTGGGGACTGGATTGTAGTTGACAGGTCAATTAATAGCTCAAACGTTGAGGGCATAGTTGAAGATATATCTTTAAGATCAACGAAAATCAGGGCGTTTGATAATACGCTAATCACAATTCCAAACTGTGAAATGGCAAATGCTACCATTAAAAACGTTTCTGCCCATAAAAAGCGCAGAATTTATGAGTTTATAGATATTACCTATGATACTCCCGCTGAAAAAGTTGAACTGGCAGTTGAGCTTTGCAGGAAAATAGTCCGTGAGCACCCGGAAATGGAAGAGTACCAGCAAATTCATTTTAACCAGTTTGGAGCGCATTCACTCAAAATCATGCTCTACATTTTTACAAAAACCACTGACTGGGGCGAGTATCTAAGGATAAGACAGGAAATTTTCCTGAGTATATTCAGGGAATTTAATAATCATGGCATAGAATTTGCATTCCCAACACAAACCCTGTACTTAAACCCGGTTGAAGCAGAAAAACAGCTTGCTGCTACTTCTGTTTCCGGTTAAATCATTTTTTATACCCGGTAACAGAGGCTACAGCGTCTTTTTTACTGTGGGAAACGCTGAGCGTCCACTCGTCAATTCCCAGCTGCTCCTGAAGTTCCAGTGCCCTGTTAAAAAGCCTTATCTCAACCGCCCCGCGGGGCGTGCGCAGGACTTCCACGTCTTTCCAGTTAATCCCGCGGCTCCAGCCCAGTTTGTTGATACCTACCCCTAAAGCCTTGGAAACCGCTTCTTTTGTGGCAAACCTTACGGCCAGCCTCTGGGCAGTCAGCTTTGGATTGGCTATGCTGTATTTTATTTCCGCATCAGTAAACGTTTTTTCCAGAAACTTTTTTCCGTATTTATCAAAAACTTCCTGTATTCTAGCGATTTCGCAAATATCAATGCCGGTGAAAATTTTCATATTCGTCTGCTTTTGAGCCCATATCATCACAGTATGAGAGTGATTCTCTTAAGATCCGCTCAGCCACCTCCGATGGGAGAAATTTCAGCATTTCTATTGCTGAGTGGAACATATAGTACCTATCATACCATCTTTCTCTCTGGTCAATAAAGTCCTTGCTTATGACTTCAAGAAAGTCATCCCTGTCAGACTGCTTTTGAAACATAATCTGAATAATATCAAGAGCAACAGAATCCAGATCCTGACGTTTTCCAAGAGCTTCTATGATTCCTTTAAGGTTTTCATTATCATCGTACCAACGTTTATTATACATTTCCCCAAATTCTCAAACTATCTTCCCTGTATTAGATATAATCGAAATTTTAAACAAAATCTTAATATATATTTTACAGTGGGGTTTTATATACTATACTCGATAAGGTTTGCAGGTGAGGGAAAATGCCTGAATATTTATTTATAAAATAAGTTAATTTTTCTTAATAATTTGGTACTGGTATAAAATGACGTGATTTTGCAACCTAACCCTTAAAATACTGCTATTATTGTTTTTTGGCCTCATGTATTAAATCTTGTTTATTTTCTCAGATCAATATAATCTCAATTTTTTATTTAAATGATATATAAAAAGGGCGCGGCTGCGCCGCGCCCTTTCCTGATCGTCAATACAGTTGATAATTGATATAACTCCTTGTTTTTAATAAAGTTTAAATATACAAGAGGGAGTAAATTTCCTGGAAAGGAGCTATTCATGTGGGAAAAAGGCATTAACATCAATGAAGTAAAGGAAATCCGCACAGGAAGCCGAATTTATTTCGGTGTGGGCGCAATAAATAAAATTAACGATATTGCACAGGAATTAACAGCAAAAAATATCAATAAAGTACTGGTAGTTTCAGGCAAAAGATCATACAAGTTAAGCGGGGCCTGGGATCCGATCGAAAAAGCGCTTAACCAAAACAATATTGAATTCAAAATCTACGACAACATAACCCCAAACCCCACTACCCACCAGGTTGACGAAGCTACAGAGCTGGGACTGGACTTTGGAGCGCAGGCAGTAATTGCAATTGGCGGTGGAAGCCCTATTGATGCCGGGAAAAGCGTTGCTATTTTGCTTAAATACCCAAATAACAACGCACGTGAGCTTTATGAAAATACATTTATGCCGGATAAGGCAGTTCCTGTAATTGCAATAAACCTCACTCACGGCACAGGCACAGAAGCTGACAGGTTTGCAGTGGTCAGCATTCCTGAAACTGAGACAAAACCCGCAATTGGCTATGATTGTATTTACCCGTTATTTTCTATTAATGACCCGGCAACGGCTACAAAGTTGCCAGCCAGCCAGACAATTTACGTGACTTTAGATGCTCTAAACCATGTGATTGAGTCCTGCACAACCAATACAGCAAGCCCGCTTGCTATGAGCCTCTCAAAAGAAGCTGTAAGATTAATCGTAAAATACCTGCCTGACTCAATTCAAGACCCGGAAGACCTTACAGCAAGATACTACCTGATGTACGCTGCTATGATCGCAGGAATCTCTTTTGACAGTACAGGACTTCACTTTACACACGCGCTGGAACACCCGTTAAGCGGTCTGAAACCGGAGCTGGCTCATGGTTTAGGCCTGGCAATGCTGCTGCCTTCGGTAATAAAAAAGGTGTACGCAAGCAAAGCTGATATACTTTCAGACGTGCTTGAGCCTTTAATTCCTGACCTGCAAGGCAACCCTGACGAAGCGGAAAAAGCAGCCATAGGAATTGAAAACTGGCTGTTTAACCTTGGCATCAGGTCAAAGCTGGCTGATGAGGGCTTTAACGAGGCTGACATTGAAACCTTGACAAGGCAGGTGTTTGATACAGGTTCTCTTGCAGGGCTTTTGCGGCTTGCGCCGATTCCCGCGGATGAAAATACAATTAAGGAGATTTACAAAGAGTCCTTCACTCCGCTGAGTGCGGTGCATTCAAAGTAAGTTTATAACTAAAAGCCTGGGCTTTCATTGACAGTTAAAATAAAAAAGCAAGGAAGTAACCGTAAAGGATTTATTAACAGGACTTACGCAACTAACTCGAAAATGTCTTGATTAGTATATTTTTTCATATAGAAATCCTGTAAGAAGTCTCTATGTGAGGCTTCTATGCT
>JANQEB010000074.1 GCA_028278605.1 Candidatus Gastranaerophilales bacterium | reverse complement strand
AAGTGAAACGCTTAATTTGCTCAATGACTTTGGCTGGAAGTATTTATGCCTGTCAAAAAGGAATAGAAATTTTAATGGAAAAAGGGTGGATTTACATAGTTGGATTGGTATAGGTTTTATAATAGCCACAGGTATAGCTGTTTTTAAGGAAAAAAAGCTCACTAGCCTTAACACTTAACCTTTAGCTGGCAGCATGCCTGGCAGGCATTGAACATTCCCTGTTTTGCAAGCTGTCTTCTGAATTGCGCAAACTTTTCGCTATTCCATACTTCTTTTATCGGGGTGTTTTTGACGTTTCCTATTTTGTAAGACAGGCATGGATAGACATTTCCCTGGGGAGTGATCAGGATATTTGCCCAGGGATACAGACATGGCTTGTAAATTTCCTCTACTTGCTTATCAATTGCCTGTGTATAGAACCTTTTTATCTGCCCGGGCTCGTCATCCGGCTTGAATTTTGGATAAAGACGTATTACAGGGCCGTTTTTTGAGAGTTCAAGAAGCTTTTTATATACTTTTTCAAAATGTTTCAAATCAAAATAAGGCTTTATAGGGTATTTTGTCTTATAAAATTCCTCGCCGAATTCCTCTTTTAGCTCAGAATTCTGCTGAAGACCGCTTTCTTTCAAAAACGCCAGGGTAAAAAAATCTGCCCTGTACTCTTTTGCCAGCCTGTAAACTTCAGGTATATCATCGAGGTTATCCTCAAGAACCGTGGTTTTGATATCTATAAGCGGATATTTTTTATTTCCCCTGGCTTTTACCAGCTTATCAAGCCTTTCTATAACTTTGTCAAAAGTGCCTTTGCGGTTTCTGATGCTGTCATGCTTTTCTTGCATAGCATCTATAGACAAATTAAGCAGCAAAAGCCTGTCTTTAACAAAAATATGGATTAATTCATCGTCAATAAGCGTGCCGTTTGTAACAATATTAACCCTGCCTTTTTTCAAAGCCGCTTTAAGTATGGTTTTAAAGTCTTTTCTAATCAGAGTTTCCCCTCCGACAAACGTGATTAGCCTGTTATGCGGAACCTGGTCAATAATATTAAGCCATTCCTGCGTGGAAAGCTCGTTTTCTGACAATTTTTCGCCTACATAGCAAAATTCACAGTTTAAATTACACCTGTATGTCAGTTCCAAAGTGTATCGCAGAGGCAAAAGCGACTTACCGTCCAGGAACTTACGGGAAAACATGGAATAAGCATCCTGCAAAAAATCATATAGTCTTGAATAGTTAATTAATGGCCTGTTCATGCTTAATTATTTTGCCTTCATAGGGGATAAAAACCCCAAACTCACTCCATTTAGAAGTAACAAGAAAGGTTAAATGCCGCCATCCGTCCCGCCAGGTCTTAAGATAGGGTTTTCTTGACCTGCCGTCTTTAAAGAATTCAATAGGGATTTCCACGATCTTAAACTTTGCCCAGGCTGCTTTAACAAGGAGTTCAGAAGCAAATTCCATGCCTGTTGTAACCAGGATAAGTTTATCAAGGCTTTCTTTCTTAAATGCCCTCATCCCGCACTGAGAATCAGAAATCCTTGTCCCGAAAAACATATTCAGGATAAAGGTAAGAACAGGATTTCCAAGATACCTGTGCAGAAAAGGCATTGCTCCTTTGTGAATTTTCCCTTTTAATCTCGTGCCTATTACCATGTCGCAATTGCATTCGGTAATTGCATTATAAAAACCCGGTATCAAGCTGAAGTCATAGGAATTATCACCGTCTCCCATCAGGACATACCTGCCTTTTGCCTTGCTGAACCCATACCTGATAGCGCAGCCGTAACCTTTTTCCGTACATAATTCTACTCTTGCGCCCAGTTTTTCTGATAATTTAGTTGTGCCGTCATCTGACCCGTTATCTGAAACAACCACTTCACCCTTGATTCCCAGCTTCTCAAAAGAGTCAAGGCACTTCTTGATGCAGGTTTCTACTGTTTCTTCTTCGTTTAAACACGGTATAACCACGCTTAAATCAAACTCATAGCCCATTAATAATTTCCCGGTATAAGTTTTTACACAGTGAAATTATACCATTTAATCACACACTTAGAAAAAGCCTGCTGCCTACAATATTTCTTTTACCATTATAATACCCGGCAAAATACCCTCCTTTAACAGGCTGGTTTTTGCCTTCAAAAGCCTGTTTTCCGTAAGACGGGGCAATAAACGGGGATGCAAAAGGATTTTCTATTGTGCTTTTTGGTAAAGTCTTTGCCGGAGCGACCTGGGGGGTCTGAAAAACCGAATTCATAATATTTAACAAATTCGTAATCATAAAGGTGGTCCTTTTCTCTTCCTCTTGCTGATCATTTTAGCTTAATAATCTAAAACTTCTCTTTCCTTTAAACTTATATTAATTAAAATTCCCTAAAAGTCATGGTTTTATAATAATTTTCTATGTTCTGCCCCGGTAAGTGAAGAGGTTTCTTTAAAAATCCTTCTTTTACCGTAGTTTGTAATTTGGCACTGGAAAAGATAAAATAACTAATTGTGAACAATAATAAGTAAAAAGGATAACAGGTGAGCACAGCTTATCTATGCGCAGGTTCTAATATTGGAGACAGAGTAGGTTATTTGCAGCAGGCGAATAACCTGCTCAAAGATACAGCAGGAATTATTGTTACAGAGAGTTCAAGCATCTATGAAACAGAGCCTGTAGGATTTAAAGACCAGCAATGGTTTGCAAACGCGGTTTTAAAGATAGAAACAACCCTTAGCCCGCAGGAACTCCTTGAGCAGTGCATGAGAATCGAAAAACAACTGGGAAGAAAAAGGGATCCTGATAACCGGTTTGGCCCAAGGACGCTGGATCTGGACATATTATTCTACGAAGACCGGATTATATCTGATGAATCCCTTCAGATACCTCACCCAAGAATGCATGAGCGGGCTTATGCGCTGGTTCCGATGCTGGAATTAGACCCTGATTTTGTTCATCCGGTTATTAAAAAGAGCGTGTTTGATATACACAGCAAGCTTGAAGAACCAGAAGAAGTGTATTTGTATGGAACAAGATGTGATTTCTAGAATAAGCCAATCAATATCATCCGGCAAAAGGAATCCGGCGTTTATTCCTTTTGTGGAAATCGGCTATCCTGATATGGAATTTTCCAAGGAGCTTTTTGGCCTCTATCAGAAAAAGGGCGCTGCTGCTATAGAGGTTGGAATTCCTTTTTCTGACCCGTTAGCAGACGGGCCGATAATTCAGAAAGCCTCAAAAATTGCGCTGGAAAACGGTGTTACCCTGCAAAAAGCGTTTGACCTTCTGGGGGAAATTAAAGATGAAATTGAAGTCCCGCTAATTTTGTTTTCTTATCTTAACCCTATATTAAGTTTTGGGCTTAAAAACCTTGTAAAAGAACTTAAAGACAAGAATATTGCCGGGGTTATAATTCCTGACCTGCCAATTGAGGAGTCTGAGGAAATTTCAACGTTGCTTAAGCAGAATAATATTGACTATATAATGCTTGTCTCACCGGCTTCCGGGGAGCAAAGGGTAAAAAATATTGCCAGAGCCTCTTCAGGGTTTGTATATTTAGTGTCTTCCACCGGGGTTACCGGTGTCAGGGAGAATTTCTCATCTATGCTCAGAGAGGTTTTTTATCAGATAAAGTCGGTCAGTTCCCTGCCGGTTGCTGTCGGGTTCGGGGTTTCAAAACCTGAGCACCTGGTTAATTTAAGGGAGCTTGGTGTTGAAGGGGCTGTTATTGCAAGTGTGTTCCTGCGGATAATTGACCGGTATTTACCTGACAGGGAGCTTGCTCTCAGGCAGTTAAGCGTGTTTATAGAAGAGTTATATAAGTCTCAGGCATAATAGTTTTTTATCCGTACATTTTTACAATTGCGTTATTAATAAGATGACTTACGCTAACCTCTTCTTCTTTGGCTATTTTTTCAAGTTTACAATGTATAGATTTAGATGTTCTTATGCTTATTCTGCCTGTACATTTTTCAAAATATTCCGGTTCAGGTATAGCTTCTTCATCTTCTATGCAAGACTCAATATAACATTCTAACGCTTCATTTATGTTTTCAGCAGCTTCTGTCAATGTTTCTCCGTAAGAATGGCAAAAAAGGCCTTTTACTCTCGCATAATATCCTCCCTCGGGGGCTTTTTCAAATTCAAAGTCCCAGGGTCGGTTTAAATAGTAATTTAAATCTCTTATTGTATCATTCCTTTTTGTCATATAACTCTCCTTTATTATGATAAGTAACCTTTTATTTTACAGTTACTTATATTTCAGGGTTTTCATTTGCTATTGGGATTATCGGGAGCTAAAGTCCCTCTTCCCATATTGTTATCACATCTTGTACAGCTTGCGGACTCATCGGTTTATGCTTTGCTAGTGTTATTCGATTTTTAGTTGTCGGGCTTTTATAAGTAAAATGTGAACCTTTATTTTTTGAGAGTTGGTAGCCTTTGGCAAAAAGTATTTTTTCAAGATCTTCAAATTTGTGCCCGTATTTTGTTCGTTTTATTTTAGCTACCAGCTTTTCAATATTTGCCATTTTCTTGCCCCTATGCAGCCTATTTTATCACCTGGCGGCTATATTGTCATTATATTACCTGACAAGCATTGTGTCAAGATATATAATGACATATTGGTCTCTTAATTAACCTCAATGACGGGTTCAAAATTTTTCAAAAATCTATCAGGATTCTTAAAGGGCGAAGCCCTTTACATTCCACTAAGGGTGGGAGTGGTGGGGATTTTTGAAAAATTTTGAAAATTATACTAAGCTATAATTCACTTTTAGCTAACCCGTCATTCGAGTTAATTAATATTTCTGGTAACATATAATTGTTCTGTATTAATACCGGATGTGGAAAAATATGACTATAAAATGCGAAACATATAACGGATTACTTAATAGATATAAAAATTACCTTCCTGTAAGCGGAAACACGCCAATTATAACCATCAATGAAGGTAATACCCCGCTTATAAAAGCTGATAACCTGGCAAAAACCATTGGGCTGGAAGCTGAACTTTATTTGAAATACGAAGGAGCGAACCCAACAGGCAGCTTTAAAGATAGAGGAATGACAATGGCAGTTTCCAAAGCCGTTGAAGAAGGCAGCAATGCTATAATTTGCGCCAGCACAGGAAACACCAGCGCATCTGCCGCTGCTTACGGAGCAAAGGCAGGGCTAAGGACTTTTGTACTTATTCCTGACGGTTATATAGCCCTGGGAAAACTTTCCCAGGCAATGATGTATGGAGCTGAAGTCGTTGCAATTAACGGTAATTTTGACGAAGCATTAGAAACTGTAATTAAATTATCTGATAGTTATCCTATAACGCTTGTAAATTCAGTGAACCCATACAGGATTGAAGGCCAAAAGACTGCTGCTTTTGAAATTTGCGATGTTTTAGGCAGGGCACCTGATTACCTGTGCATTCCCGTGGGAAACGCAGGTAATATTACCGCCTACTGGAAAGGGTTTAAAGAATATTATGATAAAAAAATCTCTGCAAATCTGCCTAAAATGTATGGTTTTGAGGCAGAAGGTTCTGCTGCTATTGTAAAAGGCGAAAGAATTATGAAGCCTGAAACCATAGCAACCGCAATCAGGATTGGAAACCCGGCAAGCTGGGAATACGCAGTTAATGCGGCTAATGAGTCCTCCGGAATGATTGATTTTGTTACAGATGATGAAATTATTGCAGCCTATAAACTTATGGCGAGTACTGAAGGAATTCTTGCTGAACCTGCAAGTGCGGCTTCTGTTGCCGGTTTGATAAAATCCGTGAAAGCCGGTAAAATTGAGCAGGGCAAGACAATTACCTGTGTTTTAACAGGAAATGGCTTGAAAGATCCTGATGCTGCGATTAAATATTCCGGATGTGAGGTTAAAAAAACATCTTCTAACCTGGATGAAATTGTAAAAATTCTTGATTTATAGAAAAATTATTTTTTTAGTAAAAAAAAAGCAATTTTTTATATCATGCTGTTTTTATATCTATATGGGAAGTTTACTTGCGCAAAATTTGACTTAGTTAAGAAGTAAGTTAAACTAAATGTCAAAACAAACTCATAAGCGAAATCCCGATAAAATCACTCATAGCTTCGGCTTGAAACCGGAAACTTCCTACGGTTACTAAAATAAAAAGGAGATAAAGGTTGTTCAGTCCGGCTTTAGTAAGGTATATTCTTGACCCTGAAAACACACTTGAGCATTGTGAAGAAAACACAGAAACTCCGGTTAATAATTATTTTTGCAAAGGGGGTACTGTTGATATTGAAAAAGTAAAGACAGACTGTAATTCTTTTCATTATTTATTCGGGAAAATAAAGGAAATCTTTGCAGCTAAGAGAAGTTGCGAAGTAGAAGTTTACAAAGCCGAATAAAAATTACAATTTAAATTTTACAAAAAAGCACATAGCTGATATGTGCTTTTTTTGATTTGAAAAATTTCTGGCAGTGGTATAAAAATACGTGATTTGTCATTGCGAGCCCGGTACCCGCCATGGGCGGGGCGGGCGAAGCAATCCATCACCAAGTAGACTCAAGTGGA
>JANQEB010000204.1 GCA_028278605.1 Candidatus Gastranaerophilales bacterium | reverse complement strand
TCTCCCACATATATACCCAGTAAAAAAATACCTGTAAACATCATTAAATATGCTAAAAACCGGTCTTTCACTATGAAGCCAATTGATGATGCAAATATGTATGAAAGCCAAGCTTATCTGTAGTATCTCTTTATGCAAGCATTTTTCCTTTCAAAGGTTTTATTGATTTTTTCATGTCTATATTAATATTCCAATCTTGAGATGATTTGTTTGGATTTTAAAACTAAAATTCCAAGCATGCAACAAAAAAGAACAAATAAGGAAAAAGAATTTACAAAAGCGGTTTCTGAGGTAATTAAAAAAATCAGGTCGCAAAATAATAAAACCCTTAACACAATGGCTTTTGATTGTGGAATTGCACCTTCTACTTTGTCAAGAATAGAAAATAACCAGAACACTCCAACAATAGCAAACCTTCATAAAATTTCAGAGGGCTGTAATATTAAATTTTCAGAATTTATAAGTAATATTGAAAAAGAACTCCCTGCAGATTTTTCATTTATTGATATATAAAAAAGCAATTTTTAGATTAAAAGATTGAGTAGGGTAAGTATTACCTACATTTACGTCGTTCACTATCCATAGTATATCTTTATGCAACTATGCAATTTATCCTCTTGATGGTACATATATGCCTTTAAAATAGCATTATAAGGGCTAAATATAAATATTCAAGTCTAGTAACATAAAATTATGGAAAAAGATGAAGTTTTAAAAATACTTGCTGAAAATCTCAGGGCAGAAAGAGCAAGAAAAAAATATTCACAGGATAAACTTGCCGAGTTGGCAGGTATTAACCAAAAATCTCTGTATCGTATTGAAAACTTAAAGATGAATCCGACTATAGTTACTATAGCTAATCTTGCAATAGCTCTTAATGTAAAACTGGATACTTTATTACCTTTAAATTAATAAGAATAAGCTTTCATTATGAAGTTAACTGATGATGCAAATATGAAAGCTAAGCTTATCTGTAGTATCTCTTTATGCAAGCATTTTTCCTTTCACAGATTGGGGTGATTTTAGAATATTTATATATTTGTTCGTTATAGTATTCGTTTTGTCCGCACCACCGATTGTCTGTGATACCATCATAGCACATAATATGCTTCATGAATAAAGACTTAATTGAAAAAGTTGCAAAAAGTATTAAAAAATATAGAGAACTTAAAAATTACACACAGGATGATTTATCATTTGAATCAGCAATACCACGCTCAACCATTGGTTCAATTGAAACAGCCAGTAATGATATTACGCTAACAAAAATTAATGCTATAGCTGAAGCACTTGATTTAGAGCTATGGCAATTACTTAAATTTGACAACTAATTTGTAAAATAAAGAGACACTACAAGACTATTTGTAGTGTCTCTTTGTACAAATATCTTTCTTTTCATCTGTTAGGTTGATTTGAGCATTTATCTTTGTTCGTTATAAAAGTCATTTTGTACTTATATAAACTATTGATGTGTTTGATTATACACATATTATGTTTTAACGTCTATAGTCAACTACTGATGCATAAATTAAAATTTTTTTATGGGAAAAAATGATGAAAATTTTTTAATTGAATTTGGGCATAAATTGCGACTCTTAAGAGTTGATAAGAGGCTTTCTCAGGATAAATTGTCAGATTTATCCGGTATTGAAAGAAGTTATATAAGCAACATAGAAAACGGAAAACAAAACCCTTCGATTGTCGTCATAAATCAGTTTGTTAATGCTTTGGGATACAATTTAGACTTTAAGAAGAAATAATTTAAGACATAGCAGGGTGCGTATAACGCGCACCGAGTTTTAAAAAAGGGGCGCACAGCACCCCTTACAAGACTATCCTCAGTAATTCGTATAATGATAATTTTAGAAGTTCAGGAATTAAATTTTGGCAAAAAATTAAGTATTTAAAAGAAATATTGCAACTGAATTAGGGTAATTCAATCTTATAGCAAACTTTTCGAACCATTTTCCCGACAAAATAAAGCCCATAATTTCACATTATAGTACTATTTAATACTAAATTTTAATACTCTTTAAAATCAAATCTTTAAAAATTTTCAACATATTTTTCAAAATCAAAATAATAATTTACTAATAACTATAGTTAACTGTAGAAAAATTCAAAAAAAAATAAGGTCAAATCCCTTGTATAGATATTAAAGACACCTTGTCAAATTTGATTTTTTTAATCTATTAAATAGATTTAGGCAAAAAATTCTTTCCTGAACTTGTATTAAAAACCAATAGAAATATCTTATCCAACTATAGCAAGCATAAAGATTGCTTGCGAAAATGCGGACAGCCTGCGAGAAGCAGGCGGTGCTGTCCGCGTTTTCGCAGCGAAGCAGGGACTGCACTTCGTTTCGCTGTCCATTTTGCCTGCTTCGCTTTGGAAGAGAACTATCAGCTTATTAAGACGTTTTTCGCCTCGCAATGACTTTGTTCATCAGTAGAGCTGAACATCTCTGTGAGTTTGCGAAACTCATTCTAAATTTTAGGCCTGGGGCGGGAGATTACCTTCTATAAAATTAATGATTTTTGCCTGCCAGCCCTGGGTTTTCTCAATAAAAATCTGCGCGCCCTTACTTTTGCATTTTTCTATATGCTCTTTTTTATTTGACGCTGACATTACTATTATTTTTGTATCCAGCCTGCACAAAAGCGAAAGTTTTTTTATCTCGTCTATGAGAATAAACCCCTCTCTTTCTGTCGGGATAAAAAGATCAAGGATTGCATAACCAAAATCCATTTTTTTATACTTTTTAATCGCATCAAAAATTTCCCTTGATGTAACTACTTCATAGCCGATCTTTCTCAGCAACGCTGAGAGCTGCATGGTTACAATTCCAAGGTCATCTACGACCAGTACTGTTTTTGGCCGGGAAGAATCAAGCAATGCATCCGTACCGGAAGCAAAAGAAATCTCCGGCGCCGGAAGCTTGCTTTTAATTGCTTCCAGTAAAGTTTTTAGCTCTTCCAGCCCGGCATTAGCCGGAACCTTTTCTCCTATCAGCCCGTAAAAAGCTTTGATAAAGTCAGGGTCAACTTCTACCGGGGAAATTTCAGGTTCCTCTGCAGTTTCTTTTTCATCCTTTGAAGGTTCTTCGGCAAGAGCCTCCTCAGGCGCGAAATTTTCAGGCTGGTTATCTTCAAACACGGCTAATACCCAACTCTTAAAATAATAAGTTTAAAAAATTATATTTACTATTCTACCGTGTTATTTAAACATATTCCATACTTTTTTAAAAAAATTACCTCTGGTCTTTGTGCTTAAGGTAAGTTTTAAAATCTTGTTTAAATCCCCTTCCGTAAGGTCATAATGGATCCGCAACTGCTCAAGATAGTTGTTTAGAGACTTTTGAGCCAGTTGTTTTCTTTGATAACTCTTTTTATGCTTCAAATATTGGTTTGTCAGGTTATTAGCTTCAGACATTTGATCCTTTCCCTGATCAGTTGATGGTGCTCTACTTACTATCAATAAGATTATAGGTTCTGCTGATTCTTTTCATCAGATTAAAGTTTAATATTGAAGTTGCCGGAAATTTTTTTATATTTATGAAAAAGGATAGATAACTAATGAAAGCTTCCTGGGAAAAAATCAAAAATAAACTTGATAAACTAAATACTTATATAGATTCTAAAAGAGGTGTTGAAAACAGCCAGGAATTTGACAGGAGAAAAAACTCCGGGGAAAATAAAGCTTTTGGGCAGGCCTGTCAAATTCGAAAAAAAATTATTTATATTGCGCTTTTTATATGGGTTTTTACACTGGGCTTCTATTTTGCCCTGTTTTCAGGGATTTCCGGGTTGGCGGGAAAAATCGGGGATAAAATTGAGCTGGCTTCAGAAAACACCTTTTCTTTATATAAGCCGGGAATTGATATCATGGCCAGGTTAAAGGGCACAAATTACCTTAAATATATCCAAAGGCTCTATGTGCATCCAAAAGAAGAAAACTTAATGATAATTATGATAAAACCCAATTACTGGGGTGTTATCAGCCAAAAAGAAAAAGACCGGATAAAGTCTGAAATTCTCAAAAAATGGGAAATAATATACAAAAATTCTAATTATGATGAGATTCTTGAGCCGCAGGTAAAATTCGCAAACAGTTAAAGCCTTTCCCGCGCGCTTTTTCCGCTGGAAAGACGCTTTCTTAACAGGCTGATCTTGTCTTCATACTCATCAAGCTTTTGAATATCGTCTCTTATACGGCTCTGGGACTTAACGCACCTTTCAATATCATATTTAGTGCATGCGCCGTTTTCTATAAGTATGTTCCCGAGTTTTTTGGAAGGGTCCATGCTCTGCTCTGCCAGCGCTTCTTTTAGCTGCTGAAGCGTGATTACCTTGCTTTTCACCAGGATATTGCCTAGCTTTGTAAGCTGCTGGTAGTTTGATTTTTTCTCAAAAAATGAAGAACATAACTCTACCGGGCTTTCACCGTTAATCCTGGTTTCACTGTTAATAAGGCCTGACTCTCTTAAAGCGTTGGCAAGTACTTCAGCAGGGTTTATTCCAAGCGGAATAAAGGTATCCATACTAATACCCGTGATTGTTACCATGTTTTCATCATTATCGTGAGACATCCGGTCTTTCCTGAGGTTTCTATAAACTTATTTTATCAAATTATTATAAGCTGTTTCAATGTTTTCCTGCTTCATAAAAGCTTCGCCGATTAACACGCCGTTAACGCCGTTTTTCTTGAGGTATCTTATATCAGGGCTTGTTTCTATGCCTGATTCACTAATAATAAAAGTATTTTCAAGAGCCCGGTCTTTTATAATCCTTACTGTATTTTGCAAGTCCACTTTAAATGTTTTTAAGTCCCTGTTATTAATTCCGACAATTTTTACGCCGGTTTCAAGGGCAAAATCAAATTCCTGCCGGTTATGGACTTCCAGTAAAACGTTAAGTCCAAGTTCCTGAGACAAACACAGATAATCCTTAAGCTGGTCCTTGCCTAAAACCGAAGCTATAAGCAAAATAATATCAGCGCCTATGCTTCTGGTCTGGTAAATCTGGAATTCATCTATGATAAAGTCTTTTCTTAAAAGAGGCAATCCTGAAGTTTTTCTTATATCCTTTAAATACTCTATACTCCCCTGAAAAAAGCCATGGTCTGTTAAAACTGAAATCGCTGCAGCACCTGCTTTTTCATAAGCCCGGGCAATTTCAATATGGTTAAAGTCCTGTCTTATGACTCCTTTTGAGGGAGAAGCTTTTTTAACTTCCGCTATAACAGCAATTTCACCTTTTTGCCTGTAGTTTTCCAGGACTTCGCAAAAATTCCTTGCAGGCCCAATTTCTTCTACCATAGCCTGAAATTGCACAATAGACTGAAGTTTTTTTTGCTGAACCACTTCTTCTTTTTTATGTTCAATAATTTTTTTTAAAATTGTCATTAATTTAGGGATTTAGTCTTTAAGAACCTTTATTTGATCCGGAGAGTTAATTATAATCTCAGGTTTACCGTTACAAATCCTTACTATTCCTTCTATGACAACTTTTTTATTTTTAAAATACTGCTCAGGCTGGTCAATTCCCGCATCTATAAATGCAGGGAAATCAACATTATAAATAATTGCGCTTAATGACGTATTAAAGTTCTTGCCAAAATTCAGGAAAACAACTTTTGAGTTATCAGTTAATTCAGCGTCCTGGATTTTGCCTTCGACCCTTACGTACTGGCTGGCATTAGATATAATCCGGATAAAATTATGCGCATTAATGCTTGAAATACTGGTTGCACTTTTTAAAGCGCCCGGAGCAAACATTAAGGCAAAGAAAAAGGATAATAATATGCTAAATTTTTTCATTTATCTTCTATCTTCTCTTTAAAATTTCTCTTTAATTAATTAAAACGTAAAAGTAAAAAAATTGCTTAATGTATATAAACTTTTCTTAAAATATTTACAATTAAACAGCCGGTTATTTTTTACAATCAACCTGTATTACCTAATCTTCACGCTTAGTATAAATTATACCGGTTTAAGCCATGAAAGTCATATTTTTAAAAAAAGTTAATACATTTGCATTATAGTTTTAACCTGCTTTAGAATTTTGCCTGCGCTTTCTCTTGCCTTATCACTTCCTGTTTTAATCACTTCATGGACGTAGTCGGGGTTATTTTCAAGTTCTTTTCGTTTTTGACGGACAGTTCTGAAGTAGTCATTTACAATTTCTATAAGTTCACGTTTGCAGTCTGCGCAGCCTCTGATTGCGTTTTCGCATTCATATCTTTGTTTTTGCACAGTTTGCTCATCCGCAAAAATTTTATAATAAGGACAAACAACTTCGCACTGGTCAGGATGCCCCGGGTCTGTACGCTTAATCCTGGAGCGGTCAGTGATTGCGCGCATTAATTTTTTGGCGGTATCTTCTTCTGTATCAGAAATTTTTATATCATTATTAAAGGACTTACCCATTTTCTGACCGTCAATTCCCTTTAATAACGGGATTTGGGTGAGTTTTGGCTGGGGCTCCATAAAAAAGTCGGTCTTATAAATATGGTTAAACCTCTTGGTTATATCACGGGAAATTTCAAGGTGAGCAAGCTGGTCTTTGCCTACAGGGACCAAAGACGCATTAAACTGAATAATATCAGCTGTTTGCAAAACAGGGTAACCCATCAGGCCGTAACTGACAATTCCTGATACATCCTGCTCTTCTCCCTCTTTGTTTCCTCTGAGGATTTTTATCATGTCTTTTAGTGTGGGGTCTCTTTCTACCCAGTTTTGAGGAGTTATCATGCTTAAAAGAAGATGTAATTCCGATGTCTCAGGCACCAGGGACTGCAGGTAAATTACAGACTTTTTTGGGTCAATTCCGGAAGCTATCCAGTCCATGACCACATCAACTATGTTTTGCTTTAACTCGGCGGTCCGGTCGTATTTTGTAGTTAGCGCATGCCAGTCTGCGACCAGAAAGTAAGAGTTATATTCATCCTGGAATTTTATCCAGTTGGTTAAAACACCTAAATAATGGCCTATATGAAGTTTACCTGTGGGTCTCATCCCTGACATTATCCGTTTTTTTTCAGTTTGCAATTTTTTTCTCCCATATCAATTTTTTTTTTGAGATTTTTTATATAGATATTAGAAACTATAAGCTGGTATTTATGTTAAGTATAAATATAGTCCAGAATCATAAATATTGTAATACTTTTTGTGGTCGTAATGATATTTACTTGCCAAACGGGGCTTCTCCAAAAAGAATTCTCGCTTATGTCCATAACTGTGCTTTATGCGGAAAAAGAATTCCTAAAGATAAAAGGAGTTTTGATCATTTTCTGCCCAAAACCCTTGGAGGGAAAACTGAATTTAAAAATGGAATTGTAACCTGCCAGGACTGTAATTGGCTAAAAAAAGGAAATAAGCACCCCGGAAGGCTTTTTGATGAAAATCCTGAAATGGAAGGACATTTGAAAGCTTATTTGGAATTAGAAGAAGTTAAGAAGATAGTTTTACCTAAAGCCGGGAAAGGAAACGGGGATGTTTATTATGCAGATGTTTTAAAACAGCATATTGAACAAATTCTTGGGCGCTCTCTCTTTGATAACTTTAAAAAAGCAAAAAAAAAGCCGCTTTAAGAGCGGCAACTAGACTCGGGGAGGAGGTTTGGTAAGATCTTGAATGACCTTACATTATTATTTATCGACACCTTTTAAATAAACTTTAGGAAATTTTTGATAATTTCTTAACAAACTTAACACTAAAAGACCTCCGGAACCCTGGAGGTCTTTTGTTAAAGGTTTTCAGTAAAACTAAACTACTTGCTGACGACTTCTTTGAATTTTTTACCGGCTGAGAAAGCAGGAACTGTTTTAGCCGGGATTTTGATTTCTGCGCCAGTTTGTGGGTTTCTGCCTGTTCTGGCTGCTCTTTTGCGAGCTTCGAATGTTCCGAAACCAACCAGAGTAACTCTTTTGCCTTTAGCAACTGTTTTTTCAATAGAATCAATCATTAAGGAAATGATTTCAGCTACCTGTTTTTGTGGCATCCTTGTTTTCTTAGCGATTTCTTTTACTAATTCTTCTTTATTCATGGTTAACCTCCTAAACTTAAACATCTTAATTATACAGTTTTTTAGGTTTTACGCAATAGTCTTTTGGAAAATTTGCGTAAAATGGGTAAAAAATAAGCATTTTAAGTTAGCCGACCTGTCCAGTATTGAAGAAAGCCAAAATAAATTTTTCAAAACGCAAAAAATACCATACTATATATAGTGTGCGCTTATTTGTGTTTTTGTATGCCAAAAATTATCATAATTGCATAATTTTTCCATATTATAACCGCATAAAAGCTTTCTTTGACTAAGGATACAGCTTTTTAACCGCTGATTTTGACCGGTAAATTGTGTTGCAATCATTTCAGACACTATATGCTTTTTGTTCAGGCAGTTAAGCTCAATTAAAGTAGTCTATTTAATGTATTTTAATAAAACTTAATAGTAAACATAAAAATTTAAAAAACCGGCTCACAAGTATCTGTAAGAATGTAGACAAAAAACTTGTCAGCGTATATTTTCCATGATAAATATATTTATACTGCAAATGAGTATTTATTGTGCTCAAAGCGATGGGGGCTATTAGCTCAGGTGGTTAGAGCGCACGCCTGATAAGCGTGAGGTCCCTGGTTCAAGTCCAGGATGGCCCATTCAAAAAACTTCGCATTTTGCGGTTAACATTACCCGTTATGGGAGTGTAACTCAGTTGCCAGTGAATGTTTTACGAAAGTAAAACTTCACGGAAAGTAGAGAAAAGCTTGAATGTAGAAGCACTCTACCAGCTGAGACCCGGAAGAAACTAAATATTACCCAATATGGGGGTGTAACTCAGTTGGTAGAGTGCTTGCCTTGCACGCAGGAAGTCAGGAGTTCGAGTCTCCTCACCTCCATTCTAAAGCCGCTATCTGAACGGATAAGCGGCTTTATTATTAGAAATTGCGCCCCGTGCCGCGGGGTTTGCTATGTTTTTTTCCAATTTTGAATTTTGGGAAGCTGGCATAAATCTATAACCTGTGCGAGATTGAGGCTGTTTTTTTGGTTTGAGACAAATTGGAAAAAACGGAAAAAAATTGGAAAGGAATTGGAAACAAGAATTTTTTCGCAAACCGCCTCTATCCCTTAACACGTTTACAATAGAGGCTAATTTCTAAAAAAATATTTTTTTCCAATTCCTGTGAGTAATATAGAAAGAGAGGGAACAAACTTCCCCTTATAGTCAATCTGGGGAAGTGATTTTCAAAATTATC
>JANQEB010000181.1 GCA_028278605.1 Candidatus Gastranaerophilales bacterium | reverse complement strand
AATGTCAGTATCATTCATTTTTTGAAACCTCCTACCTCTCTAATAGGAGGTTTCGCTTATTTTTTAAATTTTTTCAAATTAATTCGCAGTTCAGGTTAAATAGTGTTATTGATGAGATAATACAGGACTTATCACTGGATAAGTCCATGCAGAATCAAATAGAATGTGTTTTAGAGACAGTTTCGGAATATAAACTGCACAAATACATTAAATTTGTCAAAGAAAATCCTGACTTGGCTAAAAAGTTAAAAACAAAAATGCCAGGGGAAAATAACAACTGGGATGTGGCTATTTTTCTTTATCAACATAATATTAAAGTCTCAGCAAGTATTTATCCTTTTATTTATATATTTGAAACAGCTTTAAAAACTAAAATTAATCATTACATGTCTGAAAAACAGGGTGAAAATTGGATTAGTCATAATAAAGGATATTTAAGCTCTTACAAAAAAACAAAAAATGTTATGGGTAAGTTAGATGACTATAAAAATGATCAAGAATTCATTGAAAAGGAGACAACATTAGGCTTCTGGACAGCGCTAATACAACATAAACTTTTCTGGTGCAATGAAAAACAGGGAATTTGCTTAAATGAAATGTTCAATAAAAGATTTCATGACCCTGAATTTGAAAAGGCAGAATGTTTTGCAGGCCTTGAAAGCATTCGGGTATTAAGAAATAAAATAGCTCATTTTGATGATATTTTAATAAATATCATCTTTGATAGAAAAATTCCCTACAAAGAAGTAGATACAAAGGAAGGAAAATATACAGGTTTTCTTTTTTACAGTTACAATACCTGGACGGTTTACCAGCGTATTCTTGAATTATTTGAGTTATTAAATTGTAACAATGTTTCAGATTTAACATATTATGCAGAAACTTTTGAAAATTTATATAATGAAACTCAAGATGTATTTAATGAAGTAATGTTTAAGCAATTGGCGAAAAAATGATTAATTACCTTAAAGGACAGCTTGTATCAAAGGTGGAAGACAGCCCGACAGGGTGTAACCTGACAATTGAAGTTAATAACATAGGATATTTTATCCTGACAAACAAGCGTGTCATATCTAACTTGCCCTCTGAGGGCGAAACTGTAACTATATACACTTCTTTAGTGCACAGGGAAGATGCCATGTTCCTGTGCGGTTTCAATACGCGTGAAGACAGGGATTTATTCCTGATACTAAACAGCGTTTCAGGCATAGGAACCAAAGTTGCCCTTACTATAATGGGAGAATTAGGAGCTTATAACCTGGTAAACGCCGTTATAAGCGATGATGACAGAGCTATTTCCAGGGCAAAAGGTGTTGGGACAAAGCTTGCCAGAAAAGTTATCCTGGAATTAAAGGATAAAATGATAAACTGGCGTGATAAAGTTTCTGTGGAATGCGCAAGAATAACTCAAGCAGAGGATCTTGAGTCAACCGAGTGCTGCATGGAAGCTGAAAGCGTATTGCTATCGCTGGGCTATACCAAAAAAGAAGTTACAAATGCTCTTAAACAAGCAATTTCCAGTGTTGAAAAACGGGATGACGCTGAGGAAATCTTAAGAAAAGCGCTTCAATGGCTGGCAGGCCAGGAGTAACTTATGCAAAAACAACTTTCAATCGCAGTTATAGGGCTGGGTTTAATCGGCGGGTCCATTGTAAAAAAGCTACAAAACTCCTGTCATAGCTTAATCGGGGTTTCCAGAAGCCGGCAAACAATTGATAAAGCGCTTGATCAGGGGCTAATCAGCCGGGGCAGCACTGATATTAGCATTGTCAAAGATGCGGATGTTGTTTTTATCTGCACCCCAATTAATAAAACCGTTCCAATGGTGTTTGATATCAGTAAAACAGTAAAACCGGAGACAATCATAACTGATGCGGCAAGTTTAAAGGGGCTTATAATGGATTTTGTAAACACAAGCCACACACCGGTTAACTTTATCGGCGGTCATCCCATGGCCGGAACTGAAAACAAAGGCCTGGATTCATCCTTTCCTGAGCTTTTTGAAGGCGCTAAATGGGTTTTAACTCCTTCTAAGTGGGTTCAGAAGGAAAGCATTAATACTTTAAAACAAATAATAGAAGAGCTTGGCGCTGAATGGGTCATTGCAAACCCTGATGAACACGATAAAGCCGTTGCTTTAATCAGTCATATGCCATTATTGCTAAGTCAATCACTCTTTAGCCTGGTTGAAAATTATCCTGACCAAAGCATAAGAGAACTAGCAAAACAACTTGCCTCAAGCGGGTTCAGGGATATGACAAGACTGGCTGCCACAAATCCTGAGCTTGCAAAGGATATGCTCATTGAAAACAAAACAAACGTAATTAAAGCCCTGAGAGAGCTGGTGAATAAAGCATCACACCTGGAAAAACAGCTTTCAGAGAATGAAGAGGAATTCAGTAAAGATTGCGCCAAAATCGCAGAAATGCGTGAAATAATGTATTCTCCTGAGGGAAAAAACGTTTATGATAGAGATAATTAGGCAATCGTCAAAGATTAAAGTCTTTAGTTTATTTAACTCGAATTGCTAATTAACCTGAGTCGCCAATTAGCTAAAAACTAATGATAGCCGGATGGAATTTCTAAAAATCCCCACCATGAATGAGCTACTGCGTTAGCTCCCGCTGCCGCGCACTCCCACCCTTAGTGGAATGTAAAGGGCTTCGCCGCTAAAATGCGTACAGCACCGCCTGCTTCGCCCTTTACGAATCCTGATAGATTTTTAGAAATTCCATAAAAATTAATTGGCGACTCAGGTTAATTAGCTGAAAGCCTTGATATGGCTGATTTAAAATTCCTTAAAATTTATAAAAAAGAGGCGGCGGCTTCGCCGCCGCCCACCTTCAGGGCGGGCTGGGTGGGCGTTTTAAGGAATTCTTAAAAAAATGTAATTAGCAATTCGAGCTATTTATAATATAATAAATCAATAAATAGTTTATCTGAAAGCGTCAAAAGCAGCTATGAATCAGGTACAAAAAGGAAGCTTATTCGTTATTTCAGGTCCATCAGGAGTTGGAAAAGGAACTCTTGTAAACCTTTTAAGAGCTAAATGCCCTGAAATAGCCCTTTCCACCTCGGTTACAACCCGCAAGCCCCGCCCCGGGGAGATCAACGGAACTCACTATTTCTTTATCGAAAAAGAAGTTTTTTTATACAGACTAAAACACGGTGATTTTCTTGAATGGAACGAATTTGCGAAAAATTATTACGGGACTGACAGAAATATTGTTGAAACAGCAGTTCAACAGGGGCATAACCTCCTGTTAGAAATTGATGTTAAAGGTGCTTTACAGGTAAAAGAGAAAAAACCGGAGGCTATATTGATTTTTATTGAGCCTCCTTCCTTAGAAGAGCTAAAAGCAAGGCTTTTTAAGCGTAAAACCGAGTCAGAAAGGGAAATTCAAGAAAGATTATCCATTGTAAAGTCAGAAATAGGGAAAAAACACTTATTTGATTACTCTATAGTTAATGATGATCTGGAATTAGCGTTTAGCGAACTTGAAAACATAATAATGAATCAGATAAACAGGACAGAAATTTATAAAAAATGAGACTATCAGGGAAAAAAATAATACTGGGAATAACAGGAGGCATTGCTGCCTATAAAACCTGCGGTTTAATAAGGCTAATGGTCAAGTCCGGAGCTGATGTTAAGGCGGTCTTAACCCCAAATGCCTCTAATTTTATAACAGAAACCACTTTAAGGACACTAACTAAAAACCCTGTGTATATCCGCCAGTTTGACGAGTTTGAGTGGAAGCCGGAGCATGTAAGCCTTTCTGATGAGGCTGATTTGTTTATTATAGCCCCTGCTTCAGCCAATACCATCGGGAAAATCGCGAACGGAATCAGCGATAACCTTCTTACATCGCTTATAACCGTATTTGATAAGCCTGTAATTATTGCCCCTGCTATGAACTGCAAAATGTGGGAAAATAAATTTGTCCAGGAAAATCTCTCTAAACTGATTAATTCCGGTTTTCATATAGTTGAACCCGAACAAGGAGAGCTTGCATGCGGTTATGAAGGTGCAGGAAGGCTTGCTGATATTAATAAAATTTATGAAAAAATATGTGAAGTTATTGAGCAGGAAAAGTTTTTAAAAGGTAAAAGAATTTTAGTAACAGCAGGCGGGACTAAAGAACCGATTGATCCTGTAAGATACATAGGAAACAAAAGCTCAGGGAAAATGGGACTGGCAATAGCAGATGCAGCATATAGTTTTGGTGCTGAAGTCTGCCTTGTTTCAACTTTTAAAACTCAAAAACCGTATAAAACAATAGAAACACCTACAGCAGAACAAATGCAGCGTGTAATTCCGGAGAAATTCCACGGCTCAGATGCTCTTATTATGGCAGCAGCCGTCTCAGACTACAGGGCCAGGGAGGTTGCCCGGCATAAAATCAAAAAAGACAGCGGTGAAATGAGTATTGAGCTTATTAAAAATCCTGATATATTAGATGAAATCGCCGGAATTAAATCGTCTTCCCAACTGGTAATAGGGTTTTGCGCGGAAACGGAAAACCTTGAGCAAAATGCCCTGGGAAAACTGGAAAAGAAAAACCTGGATTTTATTGTTGCCAATGATGTTTCACGAGAAGATGCAGGTTTTGAGAGTGATTACAATGCTGTAACCATAATTGATCGTGAAACCAGGCAATTACAAACTACTCCCAGGCTTCCAAAAACTGAAATAGCAAAGATAATCTTAAAAAGAGTTTTTTCAAATTATGATGTACCGGCAAAAAATCTGTAATTTAGTCAGGTTAAAAAATGGAGGAGCAAAAAATGATTGAGCTAAAAGGTCCTACCGCCGCGGAAATAAAGAAATTCATCAAAGAAAAAAACCTCATAGAGTTTTGTTTGATAAACGATAAAAAGCTCTGCGGCTATATCCTCTGGCACGATGAAAGCTCTTTTCATATTAAAACAGAAGGACATGAGGAATTAACCGTCATTAAAACCTCTGTAATGTACTATTCCAGGAGAAGATAAGCATTTATAACCTGGTTATTTCAATAAGCTCAAGATTTTCTGAGCCGGGATTTTCTATGATATAAGAAATCTCATCGTTTAAATCCAGACTCTGGCCTTGATTTAAGGTTTTCACTTCATTTGTGGTTTTAATTAATGCTGTTCCTCTTGTTATATAGTAATGTTTCGGATTTTTATCAGAGTTATTAACCTTGTATTGTTTGTTTTCATTGATGGTTATATTATTTATGCTGCTATTGCTGTCTTTTGTAAAATTTATAATGCTTCCCCATTCTTCAATAAGGGTTTTATGGCGTTTATATAAATCACTTCCCGCTTTTTTAAGTGAATCAAAAGCTTCTTTAACCCTCTGGGAATCCTTTCTATCACATACAAGCACGGCATCGTCGGTTTCAACAACAATTGTATCCTTTATTCCAATAGCGCAGACACATCTGGAAGAGCTGTATATCAGTGAATTCTCACAATCAATATCAGTAATATTACCTTTAACAACATTATTACCGGAATTATTTTCTGAAACAGAGTAAATAGCTTCCCAGGAACCAAGATCATTCCAGTCAAACTCAGCCGGAATAAGGACAATTCTGTCTGATTTTTCCATGACCGCATAATCTATTGAAATTGAGGGAAGGTTTTCATAAGTCCCTCTTAGGGAATCCCGTTTTTCAAGGTTGATTCCCCTGATTTTGTTTATTATTTCAGGTTCTTTGCCTTCAAATTCCTCAAGGATAGTAGACAGCGAGAACATAAAAATTCCGCTGTTCCAGTAGTATTCCCCGGATTCAACATATTGCAAAGCTGTTTCATAGTCGGGTTTTTCCTTAAAACAGTCTGTTTTTAGCCCGGTATCTCCTACTTTTTGGTCAGGAAGAACCTTAATATACCCGTACCCTGTTTCAGCAGAGGAGGGTTTAATCCCAAAAGTAACGATAAATCCCTGTCTTGCAATTTTTGCACCTTCAAGCACCGCTTTAGTAAAGTTTTTATCATCTTTTATCAGGTGGTCAGAGGGAGCAACAAGGATTACAGGATTATCATCCTTGGCTATATTCCGGATAAAATAAGTCCCCAGGGCAAGTGCAGGGGCTGTATTCTTTGCGACAGGTTCCCCCAGTATATTATGAGGAATCTGTTTTTCAATTTGGCCTAATTGGAAACTTATACCGGGGACATGTTTTTCATTTGCCACGGTTAAAATGTTTTCCGGCGGCATAAACTGCTTTAAACGCAGGTAAGTCTGTTGCAAAAGGGTATTATCTTCTGAAAAACTTAAGAACTGCTTTGGATAAAGTTCCCTGCTAAGCGGCCAGAGCCTGCTGCCGCTTCCTCCGGCCAGAATTATTCCAAATAAATCATTTTGCATATAAATCGCTGTTTTTATTAATTATACCAAAATGAGTTAGTTTTCTTAAAATCGGGCATGAATGAGGCTATGCTCCCGCTAACGCCCGCAAAGCCCGACATTAAGAAAACGTCGCTCCTGCTTCGCCATACCGATTTATGAATATTTTTTCATTTTAAGATTATTTATTGAAATCGGTATAACATAAGGATTATCGCATGAAATAAAGCAGCCGGATAGGTCCAACTACTTGTAAAAAATCATACTTAAAGGACTTAAAGTATTTTATTCTTCAAGGCTTAAAACAGCCATGAAGGCTTCCTGGGGCACTTCGACCTTGCCTACGGCTTTCATGCGTTTTTTACCGGCTTTTTGCTTTTCCAGAAGCTTTCTTTTCCTGGAAATATCACCGCCATAGCACTTATCAATAACATTTTTCCTCATGGCTTTTACGTTTGTGCGCGCAATAACCCTGCCGCCAATTGCCGCTTGAATAGGCACTTCAAACATCTGGCGGGGAATTATCTCTTTTAGCTTGCCGGCAAGCTTCTGCCCGACGTGAAAAGAGCTGTCCCTGTGCACGATAGAGCTTAGCGCATCAACGACTTCACCGGCAAGCAGTATATCAAGTTTTACAAGGTCAGAGCGTTTATAACCATGGAATTCGTAGTCCATGCTTGCATATCCCTTTGAACGTGATTTTAGCTGGTCATAGAAATCTGTAATAATCTCACTAAGCGGGATTTCATACTCAAGGTCCACCCTTTTATCGTCTATATAGTTCATGTTCTTGAAAATACCACGCTTTGTCTGCGCTAAATCCATTAAAACACCGGTATAATCATTGGGAGTAATTATATTTACCTTTACATAAGGCTCTTCTATATAGTCAATGTACTGTGGTGAAGGGAAATTAGCCGGGTTATCAACATGCAAAACCTCGCTGTTGGTTTTAACTACGTTATAAACTACGCTGGGAGCAGTGGTAACAAGTGAAAGGCCATATTCACGCTCAAGACGCTCCTGTGCAATTTCCATATGCAAAAGCCCAAGAAACCCGCACCTGAATCCAAACCCAAGCGCAGAAGACGTTTCCGGCTCGAAAACTATGCTGGAATCGTTAAGCTTGAGTTTTTCAAGGGAGTCTTTCAGCTCGTGGTATTCATCGTTATCAACAGGATACATGCCGCAAAACACCATTGGAACAGCTTTTTTATAGCCGGGAAGGGGGTTTTGCGCGGGATTTTCTGCCAGGGTTATAGTATCACCTACAAGCTGGCAGACTTCTTTGACAGAAGCGGCAACATAGCCTACCTCCCCGGTTTTAAGTTCCTTTACAGGAGTCCTGTTTGGCCTCATATAGCCAAGTTCGGTCACATCAAAATTTTTTTTGTTTGCCATAAACCTTATTTTTTCGCCGTTTTTCAGACTACCGTCAACAATCTTGAAATAAGCGATTGTGCCGAGATATGAGTCATAATAACTGTCAAAAACAAGTGCCCTGAGAGGTTTATCACTGGTATCTTCCGGCGGCGGGATGTATTCAACTATGGCTTCGAGCACTTCTTCAATACCGATCCCGGTTTTTGCGCTGGTAAGTATGGCATTTGAGGCATCCAGGCCCAGAATATCCTCTATTTCCTGCTTAACCCTGTCAGTATCAGCATTGGGCAGGTCAACCTTATTAATAACCGGTATTATTTCCAGGTCCTGCTCAATTGCAAGGTAAACATTAGCCATGGTCTGGGCTTCCACGCCCTGGGTAGCATCAACAACAAGCAACGCCCCTTCGCAGGCAGCAAGGCTCCTTGAAACTTCATAGCTAAAATCCACATGCCCCGGCGTGTCTATCAGGTTGAAAATATATTCTTTACCGTCTTTTGCCCGGTAATTCATACGGGCAGCCTGGAGTTTGATGGTGATTCCCCGCTCCTGCTCAAGTTCCATAGTATCAAGCAGCTGGTCTTTCATTTCCCGCTGGGAAATTGTGCCTGTTTTCTCCAGTAAACGATCAGCCAGTGTGGATTTTCCGTGGTCAATGTGTGCTATTATGCAAAAATTTCTTATATTTTGAATCATTTTTTGTTATAGGTTCTGCCCAGTAAATGGTCATGACAAACTTTTTTCTATCCTTAGTTAGTATAATCAGAACAAAAAACTTTTGCCATGGGAGTTTTGACAAATAGTTAAATAACCCCAATGACGGGTTAGTTATTTTTAAAAATTCCTTAAAACGCCCTCCCAGCCCGCCCCAGAGGAGGGCGCGCGGCGGCATGAATGAGGCTATGCTCCCGCTAACGCAGAGCCGCGCGCC
>JANQEB010000161.1 GCA_028278605.1 Candidatus Gastranaerophilales bacterium | reverse complement strand
TAAATGAGACCAAAAACCAAGCTAATTGACTTCTCTAGCGATTTTCAAAAAATCTTTGAGATTATTTCTGGATTTAGAGCTAACTGCGTAAGTCCTGTTACTAAAGGGGCTTCAGACATTTTTTAATTTAATTAATCCCAATGACGGGTTCAAAATTGTACTAAGCTATAATTCATTTTTAGCTGGTAGTGGTATTTTTTGACGTGGCGTCATTGCGAGGAGTGAAACGATACTTCGGCTTCGCTCAGCACAGGCTCCGCAACCCATAAAAACATTGCAGTTATATGGATTGCCACGTCGGGCACAAACCCTTCAGCGAAGGGTTTGTGCCCTCCTCGCAATGACATAAGGAAAATTAATTAGCAATTCAAGTTAATCAGATTTGCTGATTTTATTAATTATATTTGTAGTGGATCTTCCCTCAACAAGCGGAATAAACTTTACTGAACCGCCATGTGCCTTAATAACCGATGCTTCCGGCAAAGTTTCTTCAGAATAATCCCCGCCTTTAACATGAATATCAGGCTTTATCCGCTCAAGAACGCCTGATGGTGTATCTTCCCCAAAAATCACCACATAATCCACAGAAGCAAGGGATGATATGACTTCTGCCCTGTCAGCCTCGCAGTTTAAAGGCCTGTCCTGCCCTTTTAGCCTTTTTACTGATGCATCAGAATTCAAGCAAACAATCAAAGCATCACCAAGAGCTTTTGCGTTTTTTAAATACCTCACATGCCCGGCATGGAGTATATCAAAGCATCCGTTTGTGGTTACTATAGTCTTTCCCTCAGCTTTTAAGGCTGAAACAACTTCTAAAACATCCTGTAATTTTAATATTTCGCCCATTTTATACTTTTATAGTCTTTTCCATAAGGTGTAATTCAATAATATTTTTAAGTTCTGCCGGGCTCACAGCGGTTGTGCCGATTTTTCTCACTGCGACACCGGCTGCGTAGTTTCCAATTTCCACAGAAGTTTCAATATCGTTTCCTGAAGCAATCAGTGCAAGAGAAATTGCTGATATCAAGGAATCTCCGGCACCTGTAACATCGTAGACCTCTGAAGTAACAGCAGGAATAGTTTTAGCACCGGCTGCGGAAAAAACCAGGATTCCGTCTTCTCCCAGTGTTACAAGGATGTACTCTGCATTGACCTGCTGTTTAATCTTTAAAGCAAGTTCTTCAGGGTTAGCATCCTGTGGAGATTTCGTTGCCAGGGCTGCTTCTAGCCTGTTAGGCGTGATAAGTGTTGCTCCGCAGTATTTTACGAAATCCAGTCCTTTAGGGTCAACCAGCACCGGCTTGTTCTGCTCATGGGCAAGTGAAATAGCCCTTTTTAGAAAAGTCTCGGTCAAAACTCCCTTTGCATAGTCTGAAAGCAGGATAAGGTCAAATTCCGATGCGTATTCAGAAATTTTTTCGGTTAATTTAAGCTCTGTTTCCGGGGTTATCGGGTCTTTAACTTCCCTGTCAAAACGCACAAGCTGTTGCCGGTTATGCGCAAGAAGCCTTGTCTTTACAGTAGTCGGCCTGTTAGCATCGTTTATAAGGCAGGAAGTGTTTATATCATTTGTGTTCAGTATGTCTTTAAGCTTGTCAGCCTGGGAATCATTGCCTATAACTCCAGCAAGCGCAACTTTTCCGCCTAAAGACCTTATGTTGTTAGCGACGTTTGCAGCTCCACCAAGAATATATTCATATTTGCCGACTTCCAGAACAGGCACCGGCGCTTCCGGGGAAAGCCTGTTTGCCTTGCCCCAGATGTATTCATCAAGGATGATATCGCCTGCTACAAGTACTTTGCAGTTTTTAAAGCTGTCTATTAAGCTAAATAGTTTGCCTTTATCACTCATTTTCTCTCACTTTATTAACCGGTTTATATTTTATAAACGTTGATTTATTAAAATATATTTTATTACAAACATAATAACTCGAGTCGCGAATTAGCCCAAAACCAGGATATAACTATGCAACTCGCGACTCGGGTTAACTAACCCCAATGACGGGTTCAAAATTATACTAAGCTATAATTTTATAAAGCCTGTTTAACCCTGACTTTTGAATCCCTTCTTCTTTTTGCAAGATCTACAAAAGCCTCAAGCCTTGTGATAAATCCTGCTTTGCCGGAAAATTCATCGAGAATTAACGATAAAACAGGTATATTCTTTTCCCTTGTTACATTACTAAGAATGTTCTGGGAAATAATTTCCGGCATGCACGTAAAAGGCAGGAGGTGAATTACACCATCACTTTTGTTGTTTCCCGCATAAATCGTGTCTCCTATTGATTCCAGGGCGTCTCCTCCTACGTCGCGTTTTATAAAATCCCTTGCAAGCACTTTCATTTTGCCTTCATGTGTGTCTTCAAACTTTGTCATTGGCTTGATAAATGTGTTTGTCCAGTTGCTAAGCCTTATTTTCCGGTGGACATGAACACCTCTTTTGCCTAATTCATCCTCTATGTCCATATTTGAAAACTTATCAATAACCACAAAAATTTCGCCGGTAATATCAATGTTTAAGACATCCCTGTTTGGGTCTACAGGCACACGGTTTAATACTTCCAGTCCTTCTTTTAATGCAGTTTTACATTGGGAATTTGTTATAGCGTCATCAAGAAGCTTTAATGCTTTATTATGAGCTTTTCTTGCGGTTCCTTTTATTAATTCCCGCGCCCTGACGTAACTATATACTTCATCAAGCCGGTCAAGCATATCTATTTTCAGAAGGCTAACATTTATTGCTCTTGCTAAATCAATGGGATTACTATTGCCGGTTGCTTTTTTGAACCCCCGGTATAGCTCAAGCATTTTTCCCTTATAAAGATCAAGGTTTATAAATTCCACATTATGTCCCAGGTCTTTGATTGCAGTCCTTGCGCTCTGGCTATACTGGCCTAACCTGCAAGTCCCCGGGCTGTCAATCATTAAAATAGCGTCAGCTCCGGCTTCTATGGCTTCAAGATAATTGCCCATAACCAGCTTATATGGCAGGCACACTACTTCCGGGCTATGCTTGCTGCCCAAGTTCAGGGTTTTTTTTGTGGTATAAGGCGGAACTATAAATTCAGCACCCAGAAACTTTAAAGCGCCTGCAAGCGCTATATAAGTGTTTCCCATATGGGCGAAAGAAACTTTCATACTTTTAAATACTCTTTAAATCTGGACTCTATGATTACTTTATTTTCTTTTAAAAAGTATTTAAAACATATTATCTACCCGGCTATATCCAGGTGATGACAATCTAAGGTTTCTTTAGCAAAACTAAAAACCTGATCTGTTTAATTTATTTCTTAATTCTCGGAATCTTGTGATATCTTCCTGTACTTTTACGGATTCTTTAAATATAACCTGGGATACAGGATGGACCATCAGGATATAATCAATGTGAACCTTTAAAAAATCATATTTTTTAGGTGCACCGCCGGTTTTTTTACTTATTTCAGCCTCAGTTACAGCGATAAACCTTTTTTCCTTATCGTTTAAAAGGTCAGTAAGTTCCCTATTAGTGCTTGTATACTTGGATACGTGGACATTTCCCTTGATTTCATGGTCAACGGTGGTTATTAGAACCTCTATAGGTACTGTATCAGCTGTTTTTTTAGTCATATCCGGTTAAACCCTTTTAAATTAACTTGAAAACTAATTTCTATAATAATATAGTATAATACAAAACTCGCCAATATGTTAAAATCTTCATTTTTAGTAACCGATTTACATTTCTTAATTTTACTGGAATTTTTGCTTGACGGGAATTTTTAAAGTTGTATCTTGAACCCAATATCTAAATTTATATTTACCCCTTCTTAATCAGTCCCGACTTTAGTATATAATTTTTAGTCGGGAATATTTTTTCTACGAAAGTTATAATAATGAATAAAAAAAGAAATTCAAATTACTTTGAGGATATAAATTCCCTGATGGGTTCCCTTACAAAGTCCCTGGGGCTTGAAAAAGGCCTTAAGGTAAGCTCTGTAACAAAGCTATGGCCTAATGTTGTGGGACCAAGGTTTGAAAAAACTTCTAAAATATACTCTATCTATGAAACAAAAGGTGTGGATAATGTACTGGTGGCAGTTAGTTCTTCTGTTGTCGGCCAGGAATTAAGTTTTTACAAAAAAGATATCCTGAAAAAACTTCATAAAATAGGCCAATATTATGGTTTTAATATAAAAGAAATTAGTTTTTCCACAAAATACTGGAAAACAGAAAACAAACAGGAAGAAAAAGAGGATAACCCCTCTATTGAGATAGAATTAGAGCATATTGAAATTCCTGATAAACTTTTAGCCTCAGTAAAAGAGTCTCTTGAGGGAAAAGAGTTTTTTAGCGAGGAAATAAAAGAAAGAATGCTAAATACAATAATTAAAGACCTGAAAACCCAAATTTGGATGAAAAAACACAATTTCCCCGTATGCAAGCAATGCAAAATTCCTATAACTCCGGGTTCAGCGGAAGATAAAAAACTCTGCCCCGCCTGCAAATATAATAACAGCATTTAGGTACAATTTAAGTTGGCTCTGTTTCTCCGGCAGGTTTATTCATCTCGCCCAGTTTAATTTCAACTTTAACAGTGTCATCTATCTTATTAGAAATATCTAATTTATCCATGTTAAAATTCTTAATTTCCTCTGCTGCGCTGTTAATTACTTTGGAAAATGCTTCCACTACAGCCGGGCTGAACTGGGAACCTGACGCGCCTTGAATTCTTCTTTTAGCCTCTTCATGAGATAAACTGGCCCTGTATGCCCTTTCCGAGATCAAACCGTCATAAGCGTCAGCAACTGCAATTATCTGTGATTCCACAGGGATTTCTTCCCTTTTCAGGCCGTAAGGGTAGCCTTCCCCGCTATAATGCTCATGGTGGCATCCGACTATTTTTATTACGTGATTTAGCTGTTTTATTTCTTCAAGAATTTTCATACCAATAATGGTATGGCCTTTTACAAGTTCATATTCTTCGTCTGTGAGTTCTCCGGGCTTGGTAATAATATTTACCGGAACACCTATCATTCCTATATCATGCAGCAGGCCCGCAAGTTCAAGCTCACTTAAGCGTTCGTCTGATAAACCCAGTTCTTCGCCCATTCTCAGGGCATAAAATGTAACACGCTTGCTTCTTCCTGAAGTGTATGGGTCTTTAGCGTCAAGGGCTTCCATAATAGCGGAAATTGTCCCTGAAAATAACTCTTTTAAGTCATTTGCCAGTTTCTGGTTGTCCCTGTTAAGCTGGTAAATTTCTAAACAGGCTGAGACTACATTTAAAAGGTCCTTGGGTGTCCAGGGTTTCTTTAAATACCTGTGAATTTTCCCGGCATTTATTGCATCTCGAAGAATTTCAGCGTCGGCAAATGCGGTAATAAGGATTCTTACTGCTTCAGGGTTTATTTCATAGGCATATTTTAAAAATTCCGTCCCTTCCATTTCAGGCATTTTATGGTCAGAAAGCACTGCATCAATCCTGTTATTTTTTAGGATTTCAATCCCATCAGAACCTCTTTCCGCTGATAAAACATTATAGTCTTTTCTCAGTGTCCTGATAAAAAGCTGTAAGTTATCTTTTTCGTCATCGACAACAAGTATTGTATATTTATCGTCCATTACCATTCTTACTCTACTGTTTCAAAATTACTCTACTGCTTCCAAAGTTAAATCCCGGGCTTTGCCTCTTCGGTTTGCGCTTCGGCATTACCAGCTTTTTTTTGCCAGTCAAGCGGGATTGTTACTGTAAATTTCGTTCCCTTACCCATTTCACTTTCTACATTTATATCACCGTTGTGGCTTTTGATTATTTTATATGTTATAGATAACCCCAGTCCGCTGCCTGAACCTACAGGCTTTGTTGTAAAGAAAGGGTCAAATATCTGGTTTAGTATTGACTGTTCTATCCCTTGTCCTGAATCTTCAAATTCTATAATAATATTATTATCTATGTGTCTTGTTCTTATCCATATGCATCCGGTATCTTCCACTGCCTGGGCCGCATTATCAAGAATATTCATAAATACCTGGTTCATCTGGCCTGCATAGCATTCCAGTTTAGGGATGTTTCCGTATTCCTTGATAACATCAACCCTGTCTTTATATTTGTTTTTAAGGATATTTAGCGTACTGTCTATGCTTTCATTAACATCGATTTCTTTTATATTGCTCTGGTCAAGCCTTGAGAAATCCTTAAGGTCAAGCACAATTTGTTTTGAGCGCTCAGCTCCGTCTGTACAGCTTTTAATCAGCTCTAAAATATCATCTTTAAGAAATTCATAATCAATGTCCTGCTTATAGCTCTCTATTTCTTTAAGTATTTTTTTATCACAGCTATTATGGGTCTGTTCGTATTTTGAAATAATTTCAATTAAGTTATTTGAGTATTCCTTTAAGTGGGTCATATTTCCGTAAATGAAGTTAATAGGGTTATTAAGCTCATGAGCAACGCCTGCAACCAGTTCACCGAGTGATCTCATCTTTTCGTTATGGACAAGAAGTGATTGAGCATCTTTTAATTCCTGATAAGCTTTGTTTAATTCTTCATTTTTGCCGCTTATTTCTTTTGTTCTTTCATTAACCTTTTTTTCCATAGAGGTATAGAGTTCATCAAGTTTTTCCGCCATGTAGTTAAACGCTTTAGCCAGAATTCCGATTTCATCGTCGGTCTTAATGTTGGTTCTGTAGCTGAGGTTTCCTTTTGAAAATTCCCATACGCCCATTACGAGTTTTTCAATTGGCTGGGTAACCTGCTTTGCCAGTATAAATGCTGATAAAAACCCAAAAATTACAAATGTTACGGCTAACATGGTATTCCCGCTTTTCAGGATTTCCACCAGCTTTAGCAGGGCATCGTTTCTTAAAAAGGTTATCACAAGAGTATATTCATTTATGGGATATGTTTTTAAGACTATGGAATTTTTATCAATATGTCCGTAGTATTTATTAAAATTCTCATTAACCCAGGGATTTACAGGGTCTGTAACTGTCCCTTCAAGATCAGCAGCAGAAGACCATTCATAAGAATTACCCGCACTATTAACCAGTCCTACGTGTAAAACCAGCTCACTTTTATTCAGGTCATTTATAAATTTTCTGAAAGCGTTAAACCTGGCTTCTTCAAAGTAAGCAGTTTTAGTTCTTTCATATATCAGGTTACTAATTGCGTCGAGTTCTTTTGTTTTATCAGCTGTATACTGCTCTATAATAGGACGGCTGGCATGAATATTATAAGCGCTGATAAAAAATACGGAAAACGCAACAGAAATACCGATTATAAATGCAAACTTGGTTACCAGAGTTGCTTTTTTCTTTTTAATTCTAGGTCCTGACATAATATTTTTTACTTCTTACCCGATTTTTCCAATATTTTCCCAATTAAAAAACCAAAGATACCGGCAACAACAGCTCCTAAAATACCGTACTTAGCGGCGGTGAAAACGGCCTGGTAGTCAAATGTCATTGTATTAAATAATACAACAGATCCGACAATTAATAAAGTCAAACAGGATAAAATAGCTGATAATTTGCGTGGTAAGCTTATGGTGAACTCCCTTTTTGTATAATTTTCCAATCTTAATTATTGTAGTTTAGTATAGGAAGATTTCCACTATAGGGGATAGTTTTTCTGTTTATAAAAATAAATAATGAGATTCAGGTGTATATTTGTCCATTTTATCATTTTTCGCAAAGTTATGCATACTATGCATAAAAATATATCAAGAGGGGTAGTAGCTTATTCATGGCAGAGGTTAGGGGGAAAATGAAAGATTTTAAAATTTTAAAAAAAACCTTAAACAGGGGGCTTTTTCTGGTTGTATTTTCGTTTTTTATGGTTTTTGGGGGTCCCGGTTTTGCGCAGGTCTATTCTTTTGATGAAAGGGTAAATATTCAGGTCTATGAAGCTGTATCGCCTTCAATAGTATCGATTGACGCTGATATTAATGAGGGAATTTCCAGCGGGACAGGGTGTATTGTAGACCAGAGCGGTTTAATATTAACCAGCAGCCATGTTGTAGAGGGTTTTAAAAACATAAAAATTACTCTTTTTGACGGCACTACTTATGACGGGGAAATGGTTGCAAACAATATAGGTAAAAGCGATTTTGCCCTTATAAAAATCAAATCTGCCGAGAGTTTAAGAAAAATAAGCATGGGCAACTCTGAAAATGTCAGGGTAGGGCAGAAAGTCCTTGCTATAGGCAATCCCTTTGGTTTTAACAGGACCCTGACCACCGGAATCGTGAGCAGGGTTGATAAAAAAAGAAACAAAATCCAGACGGATGCCGCAATTAACCCCGGAAGTTCCGGCGGGCCACTGCTTAATATGAGGGGAGAAGTTATCGGGATAAACCAGTCTATTTATAACCCGGATAACAACAAGTCAAATATAGGAATAGGGTTTGCTGTACCGGTTAATGTAGCTAAAAAGTTCATTGAAGATGTTAAAAAATCAGACCCTGCCCTGTTTTTAAAGAATTAATCGGCAATATAATCAAATATATCACCAACATTGCAGTCCAGTGCCTGGCATAGTTTTTCAAGCGTTTTGTAGTTAATTGTCTTACCTTCATTGTAATACACCGCACGAATAGTGTTAATATGAAGTCCGGTAAGCCTTTGAAGTTCTGATAACTTCATTCGTTTCTCACCCATAAGCCTTGATAAATTATTTTTTAACATAATAAATTGATTATGCAGATCATCTTGAAACTTGACAAATATATCTTTATTCAAGATAATATATCTTGAATAAAGATATATAAATTAAAACAACTTAACAAAATATGAAAATTTGTGAAAAATATCAAAAGCTCTATGAATTAGAAAAGCTTGAGCTGGAAACATCCGCATTAATTGACGTTTTACAACGGGCGTTAAAATGTGATGAATTCGAGGGCGGTAAAGATACAAATGCGCTCTACCTGGTTGAAATAATCAAGGAAAAATTCGAAAAAATCAGCATTATCATTGAGGAAATGGTCTGAAAAATTCAGTAATTAATAGAAAATACCCTCTATGACTTTTCAATGCATGTTATAATTTTAATATTATGAATAATAATGAAGTAGTAATACAAAAAATTGGTTATTACAGAAATGTTTTTACGCTTTTATTTCCTGCTGTATTTGTTATAGGCAGCGGAATAATATGGGCATTTTTTAATGTTGGCGATTTAGCCCGTTTTATGCTGGTATCCATAGGTTCATTAATTGAATTAATTACTCTGATTGTTGTTTTTTATTTACATAAAAATATAAGAAGATTAATAATGGAGTTAAGTAAATGACTACAATAGAAATTATAATGCTTTTATCAATATTATTACCGTTTTTGTTTTTTTTCGGGTATTTCGCATACGATATCGTGAAAAATCCTTTATAGTTCAAATCCTTATAATAAAGCGAATAAATTTACCTGGCTTCCTCATAAATCAGCTTTGCCATTGGGAACGGCTCAAGTGCTCTTTCAAAGATTCCCAGCGAATAGGCGATTGTTAAACCGTAGTTTGTAATAGGAACACCGGCATGCTTTGCCCTGGCAACTCTTGATAAGATTTCCCGCCTGTTTGTCATGCAGGCCCCGCAATGGATTATTAGCTTGTAATCACTAATATCCTGCGGGAAATCATGGCCTGAGTAAACTTCATAGTGGAGCTTTGCGCCTGTGTATTGCGTCAACCAGCGTGGAATCTTAACCCTTCCAATGTCATCACCAATAGCATGATGCGTGCAGGACTCACAAATCAGCACTTTATCCCCGGATTTAAGACTGTCTATAGCCAGGGTTCCGGCGACAAACTCCTTTAATTCCCCTTTGAGCCGGGCAAAAAGTATGGAAAAAGAGGTTAATTTAATGCTCTTTGGCACATCAGCAGACACTTTTAAAAACGCCTGGGAATCAGTTACAACCAGCGCAGGAGGCTTATTTAGCCTGTTAAGCGCGTTTTGCAGCTCTCTTTCTTTTACAACCATTACCATTGAGTCATTATCAAGAAGCTCTCTTGTGGTCTGCACCTGCGGAAGTATGAGCCTGCCTTTTGGCGCTTCAAGATCAACAGGCACAACGAGCATAGCCAACTCTCCGGGCGGGACCAGGTCTGAAACAATAGCCGGCGGGCTTAAGAACTCTTCCGGGGCTGACTGGATTATTTTTTCCTTTAACTCCCGGATTCCCGTGTTTTGGGTTGCTGAAAGCGCAACAGGCTCAAGGTTAAGTTCTTTTATCCCGGAAAAATCAAGTTCCTCAGGGTTTTTAATGTCAACTTTATTGATTACTGGAATTATCGGCACTTTTCTCCGGCTAAACTCTTTATAAAGGCTTTGTTCAAAACTACTCCACTGCGTTTGTTCAGACACGACAATAGCAAGGTCGATTCTGTCAAAAATTTTTTTGGTTTTTTCTATTCTTTTTTTGCCCAGGCTGCCCTCATCGTCAATTCCTGCGGTGTCTACAAAAAGCACCGGCCCAAGAGGAAGCAGCTCCATTGCTTTTTCCACGGGATCAGTGGTTGTTCCGGCCTTTTCTGAGACGATAGAGATATCTTGTTGGGTTAATTTATTTAGTATGCTTGATTTTCCTACATTTCGCCTTCCAAAGATTCCTATGTGAAGGCGCATTCCTCTTGGTGTTTTTTGCATAAAACCGTCCTTTATAGAGCATTTTCAACATAATTTTACACTAAACCTGTTTTCAGTTCATTCTTATAATGTAGTGAAAAAGCTCTTATACACTGTTAATATTAAAATGGAGCATAATTTGAAAAACCTTTAAATGAACAAAAACCTGCTTTATAACCGCACAAAAATTATCTTAATCTGCCTTTGCCTGCTAATTTTAGTTTCTCAGGGCGCTTTTGCGCTGAAAAAAAGAAAGCCTTTTGAGGTGGAAATAAAATCCTACGACGGGTTTAAAATTCACGGGGTTATGGATATTCCGAATTACGCATCCATAGAAACAAAGGCTCCGCTTATAATTTTTTTGCATTCAATACATAAAAACCATAAAGCATGGGGAAATTTGCCTACAGAATTAAAAAGCTTTCTTAATGTGGCTACTCTTAATATTGACTTAAGAGGGCATGGCAAGAGCATTCATGGCAAGGAAAATAAAAAACTTCACTGGCAGCACATTAACCCGGAAGATTTTAAAAAAATGCCGGAGGATGTCCTGGAAATTTTAAAATATGTTGAAAAAGAATACCCTGAAATTAACAGTAAAAAAGTGGCAATCATCGGCGCAAGCCTTGGCGCTACAATGGGAATGATGGCTGCAAGTTATAAGGAAAACGTTGAGACATTAATTTTATTTTCGCCTATGATGAAATATAAAAGTTTTGATTTAAGGCTGCCTATCGTAAAATACGGCAAACACCCCCTGTTTTTCCTGGTAAGCGAGCAGGACAGGTATTCATATGAGTCTTCTGAAGAGCTTATGAAGTTTGCGCAGGGTGCAAAGAAGCTGACAGTCTATCCTTACGGCGGGCACGGCGAAGACCTGTTAAGGTTCCAGCCTGAATCACAAAAAGCTGTTATTGACTGGCTAAAAAAACATTTTTCAGACGGTAAAATAATCTATAACCAGGAAAAAAAAGATAAAAGAGAAATAAAAGGATTTAAATACAAGAAAGTCGGGGAATATTTTGGAAAAATCAAGAAAGATCGAGATCTTTACAGGGGCGTACACTAGCGGAAAATCGGAAATTTCTATAAACAGGGCTTTTATGCTAAAAAGTGAGCCTTTACCGGTTACACTTGTTGATCTTGATACAGTTGAACCTGCATACACTCTCAGGCCAATTAAAAAAGAACTGGAAAAGCTTGGAATAACAGTTATAACAAGGGAAGAGTATACAGGATTGGGTGAAACCGGTAATATTATTACCGCAGAGCAGAAAAATTGCCTCTTAAAAGAAGGTAATATTGTAATTGATGTAGGCTATGGGGTTGGAGGGCTTGATATTCTTAATGTGATTACCGGCATAGAAACCGTAGAAAACCTCGAAATTTATATTGTAATTAACACCTCAAAACCGGAAACTTCAACAGTCGAGAATATTGTTGAATATGTGAATTGGAGCGTTGGTTCAGGCGGGCAAAGCTGGAAAAAGTTCAAAGGCATCATAAGTAATTCTCATTTTGCTGACCAGACCACAAAAGAAGATGTTATAAAAGGTTATGAAATTACAAAAGCCGCAGCCAATGAGCTTAACCTGCCTGTTAGAGCCGTAACTGTTTTAGAGAGGCTTTATCCTGAGTTTGAAGAGCTTATAAAACAGGGCGTGGCAGTTTGGCCGCTAAAGCGTTATATGCCAAAAGCTTTATGGTAAATAGAGTTAAACAAAAATAAGCGCAAGTAAGTTCATTTTTATTTAAAACTCACTCCTGTTATAGTAATCTGAAAAAATAAACAAGATTTAATAAATGAAGGTGAAAAACAATAATAGCAGCATTTTAAGGGTTAGATGCAGGGACGCAAAGCAGGACCGACATGTTTGGTAAAATCCGGCTTTGCCCTCGGCAGGGGGAGCCTGGACTCATTCATGCCTTCACTCTCTGCGAGTAATCAGCAAGCACGGGGGCGACAAAGTAGTAGTTACATTTTAAACCGAATGTAACGAATTTTTAACAAACCCCTGAATTTTGTAAATTATTTTCAAAACAAAGTTTTTATATTATTGGAAGGTTAAAAGTGTTCATGGTTAGTCAGTAAATTTAGTCAGTATTAAAAGCATTAAAAACAAAAAATCAAATAATTGGAAGGAAGTTTGGTTATGACTTATGGTTATTTAGCAGCTCTCTCTGTGCTTGATGATCCGCTTATGATGATGAATTCTCGTTACAGCGACGGTATAATGAGCGCTATGGATTTAGGCTATCATAACTATGAAGCCAGCAGTGTAGCTCATTTTGATCAGGACACAATTAAAGAAACTGCTCGTACTCTTGCTCAATATAGAGAACCGTTTTTTGGTTGGAGATTCCTGTATAAAGACAGGGTTGACAAAATTCTTCAAGTAAGAAATGAAACTGATGCTCATAAACTTGCTGCTGTTAACAATGAGTATTGTAAAGAAAATGGTGGCGGTGATCCTATAGATTTAATAAGAGATATAAGAGGTTTTGGAATTTGGGCTTCCGGGCGTCATAATGAAAGACTTGAGCAATTAGCAAAAGCAGCTGTTATTGGGCGTAACCCTGACCTTGCAGCCGCGCTTATAAAGAGTGCAGGTGATGGTATAAAAATAAACCACAAACTGGTAAGGGCAATACTTATAGATTCCAAAGAACATATGGGTAGTGCCAGTCACGCCAGATTTATTACAGAAACATCTAACGCATTCAAGCAAATGACAGGCGAGTCAATGGCTGATTTTGTTGCCGCCCAATCCTCGTCTGCTTTGAGACCTGCCGGACTTGGAGCATTAGGACTTACAGCCGCAGCTTTTATAGTAGGGCTGATGACCGGGGGGGGGCTACCTTTACTTGCAGTAGCTGCTATAGCAGGCGGAATCGGCGGGTTTACACTGGGAGATAACGGCTGGCTCGGCACAAGCGCTGAAGGCGAAGAATACTTAAAAGTAATTGATGCAACAAGAAATAATACTCATAACGTTGGTTCTGGAATAAGCATATAAATTGTTCCCGCTTTGCCGTAAACCGGTAATATCATGTTTCTAAAGAGTATTATCAGCCTGTGAAGGTGTTTTTTATACTGCAATGATTTTTTCTATCAGTTACAGTATGCATTGTCGGTTTTTAGCCGGTATGTAAGTGTAAAAAAATTATGATAAAATTTGTATAAAGGTTTTACTATTGTCTGGGAGAAAATGGAAATGAAAACAAAGAAGGGATTTAGTTTTGGTGAAATGCTTGCAACCATTATTATAATTGGAATTGTATCGGCTTTATCAATTCCAATTATAAGTCAATCATTGAGTAATCAAAATAAATCATTATATAGATCAGCATTTCAAAGTGTAGAAACAATTGTTAGCGAGCTGGTAAACGATGTTACTCTTTATCCCAGCGGAGAGTTCAGTAACAATACCTTTTGCAGTAATTTTTTCAGCCTGGTAAATTCTATAGGATATAGTGATTCTAATTGTGCAAATAATTTCTCTTCTAATATCCCGGATATTCCTAACGGTGAAACTACAAATGGAATGAGATGGTATTTTTTGGAAAAAGATTTTGAATCTGACGAATGTCCGGATGGTGCAAGCGGTGAATGTATTAAAATAAGCGTTGATGTTAACGGGAAAAGTGGTGCTAATACTACTACTTCCGGATCTAACAGGGATATTTTTGACATTTATATATCCAAAGATGGAAAAGTTACAGTAAAATCGGGCTCTGATGAAGCTGATTTTTTATTAAATTAAAATTATTGGCAGTGGTAACATTGTAACTGGTGAACAATGTCATTTGCGAGGCGTAAAGCGTATCCTGTAAGAGGGAAAAGATATTCCGAAGCAATCTTCCTTTTGAACAAAAATCCGGACTGGAAGAACTTATATGAAAAAATCTTGTAATTTATAACAGAAGAGGGTGAAATGATTATAAAAAAGCTGACTGTAGGCGCTTTTGCCTCAAATAACTACCTTGTAATCTGTGAAGATACAAAGGAAGCTGTGCTGATTGATGCAGGCGGGGATTACAAAGCCACAATACGGGAAATCGAAGCTGCAGGAGCAGATTTAAAATGTATTTTCTACACACATGCTCATTTAGACCATATTTCAGGGGACAGGGAACTTAAAAAAAACCTGCGGGTAAGGACTTATTTGCATACCGATGATAAGTTTCTGGTTGATATGTTCAGGCAGCAGTTAAAAATGTTTGGAATGCCCCAGACTGAGTCTCCTGTCGTCGACGAGTTTGTTAAAGACGGCCAGGAGCTGACTGTAGGGAATTTGAAATTCAAAGTTATCCATACACCGGGACATTCTCCGGGAAGTGTATGCTATCTGGTCAATGATTCCTTGTTTGCCGGTGATACGCTTTTTGCTGACTCGGTAGGAAGGACCGACTTGCCGGGCGGTTCATATGAGCAATTAAAAGATTCCATTGTTAATAAGCTTTTTATCCTTGATGAAAGCATTAAAGTTTACTCAGGGCATGGCTCTTCAACTACCATTGGATATGAAAAGCAGAATAATCCGTTTTTTGGAATTAACGCAAGGATTTAAAAATGTTAAGAATAAAGATTTGCGGCATAACAAGACCTGAAGATGCCCTTCTTGCTGAAAATGCCGGTGCGTGGGCACTTGGATTTATCTTTGCTAAAAATACTCCCAGGTTTATCACCCCGGAAAGCGCCTGTGAAATCATAAACCGGCTGTCTGAAAACATCCAAAAGGTTGGTGTATTTGTAAATTCCACTCTTGAAGAGGTAACAAAAATTTCTAAACGGGCAGGATTGACTAAAATCCAGCTTCATGGGGAAGAATCAGCTGAATTTTGCACTGAAGCTGCCAGTTTAACAGGAAAAGAAGTTATTAAAGCCTTTAGAATAAGAGATGAAAAAGATTTAGAGCAAATAAACTCATATAAGAAAGTTATTTCCTATATTTTGCTGGATACATACTCTGAAACCCGGCATGGCGGTACAGGTAAAACTTTTGACTGGCAAATCGCTCAAAAAGCACATTGTTATGATTTACCTCTTATTCTTGCCGGTGGTTTAACTCCGGGTAGTATCATACCGGCTTATGAACAGGTAAAACCCTTTGCACTTGACTTATCCAGCGGGCTTGAAAAGTCAAAAGGAATAAAAGACAGTGAAAAGATTGCTCAAATAAAAAATTTATCGCAAAAGATTAATAAGAAACAGTGAAATCACTGTTTCTTATTTTAATAATCTCCTCCAAATCTCCGGACACCATAGCGCAAGTCCTGAGAAGTATAGTTGCGTCTCTTAAGGTCTTTGTTAACTGAAAGTGTGTGTATTATTAACCGTCTTACATATATAAAGTATATAAATAATATAAAATTGCCTTTTTGTTGAGGATTTATTAAGTTATGTTAATAACAGGACTTACGCAAAGTAGAAAAAATTCATAAAAAAGAAACATCCTGATTCGTCTTTTTATCAAAGAAGTGTCAGGATGTAAATATGAACAA
>JANQEB010000160.1 GCA_028278605.1 Candidatus Gastranaerophilales bacterium | reverse complement strand
TAAATGAGACCAAAAACCAAGCTAATTGACTTCTCTAGCGATTTTCAAAAAATCTTTGAGATTATTTCTGGATTTAGGGCTAACTGCGTAAGTCCTGTTATTGAAAGATTAATATCATTCATTTAAAAAGCTCCTACCTTTATCTCTAGTAGGAGCTTTACCCATTTTAAGAATTATTTCCAATAACTAGCAATTCGAGTTAAATGAAAATAATAACCATAAATCAGTATAATTTAAAATCTTTTTCTGGAAATTGATTTATACGCTATCTCAGAAGCTTCGACAATAAATTGCTTAGCGGAATAGTCGTTCCAGGGACGTTTTACCATAATTACTATTATATATTTACGCTCATCAGGCAGGATAACAGTCCCCGCATCCCCCAGCATTGTAGCTATGTCCCCTGTTTTATGCAGAAACTGCGTGCGATAGGGCAGGCCGGCATGGATTAAATACCTGTTTTTCACGTTTGCCATAATTTCGACTATTTGTGCACGGCTGCTCAGGGAAAAGAAATCCGGGTTATCGATGTTGTATAGCATTTTCCCTATTTCAGCTGGGGTTGTAACGTTTTTACCCTTAAGATCAGGCAGCCACTCGTAAAAATGAGATTTACTAAACCCCCAGTTCTTCATGGCCCGGTTTAGCTCGTTCATTCCACCGACTGCAGCCAGCAACATATTAGAAGCTGTGTTATCGCTTTGCTGGATGGTTAATTCCCCCAGCCTTTTGACGGTAAAGGTGCTGCCCAGCGGGAAGTATTGCAAAGCCCCTGAACCACCTGAAATAAATGCTTTTTTAGTACTCATGGACTCATTCAGGTCCGCAAGCCCCTTTTCTGATCTTTTGAACAACTGAAACAGCAGGGGGATTTTTATAATACTTGCCGCGGAAAACTCTTTATCAGGGTTTATAGCGACGTATTTGCCTGTGGAGTAGTCCCAAATAAAGATTCCCGGCTTTAAACGCGGATAACTTGCCATAAGGTTTTTGAGTTTTCTTGTTAAATTCGGCATCCGGGCTGTCATTACAGGAGAAGACATCACCGGGTTTTCGGTATTTACCGGGTCAATGTATCTTGTATCAAGAAAAGTGTTATCTGCTATGCTGAATTCCGCGGCATCCAGGTAAGAAACTTCTTTTGGCACAACGATATTAATGTTATTGAACCTTTTCAAAAAAACATTATGAAAATTATGGATAAATACGATAGGTACTAACAACCCGAATATAGTAAAGAATATTATGAGGAACCTCATTCTTGCAGCCTGTTTTTGTCTAACATAATTCCGCTTACGTCTTTTTAGCTGTTCTGCCTTGTAAGACTTATAATCACTGCAATATACCTGAGCTGTATTTTTATTTTCCCCGTTTATAGTACACTGATAAGCCAAAATAACCCCTCAGTCCAGTTGCCGTTATTTACCAAAACTCCTGTCATTTGAATTAATGTAATCTGTTTACATTACTCAACAAATAAATATATAACAAAAAGCCTTATACAGTAACATACAGAATATTAAAATAAACGTTAAATCCGTCAATTGCCAAGGTGTACTATCCATATGGCTAAATTTAAAAAACTTTATAATTTTTTGATTAGCCATATTTTTCTTAATATTTTTTAATAAAACATTAATTTACTCGAATTGCTAAATTTTGAAAGACTTGATATGAATGACTTTTAGCCTATGTTTACTTAAAAAATGGTAAAATGTTAAACCGGGAGCTTCTTAAAAGTAAAAATGCTAAACTGTATGTGTTTAAAACAATAAAATACAAACTAAAGCTCTTTAAAGAGCAATTTTAATGAGTAGGATTACAACAGGGAAACAAAAAATGTTTGAATTACAGGTAGAATCGCACTTCTCATCAGCTCATCACCTGCTAAACTACGAAGGCAAATGCGAAAACGTGCATGGACATAACTGGAAAGTCGAAATTACAGTGCAGGGAAAGGAATTAGACAAGTCCGGCATGCTTGTTGATTTTAAAATCCTGAAGCAACACCTTAATGAGGTGCTTGAAGGGCTTGACCATAAAGATTTAAATTCCCTTGAGGAACTTAAGGACATAAGCCCAAGCAGTGAAAATATAGCAAAATATATTTATAACGAGTTAAAAGCGGGGCTTCCGCAGCTAAAACGGGTTTCAGTGTGGGAAACAGAAAAGGCAAAGGCTTCCTATGAACAGTAGAATAAGGTTTTCCATAATCACGGTTTGCAAAGATTCCCAAAAGACAATAGAAAACGCGATTCTGAGCGTACTGATCCAGTCTTATACTGATTATGAATACATAATAGTTGACGGGGTTTCCAGGGATAAAACCCTTGATATAGTTAATAAATACTCTGATAGAATAACCAAAATCATTAGCGAGCCTGATAATGGGCTTTATGATGCCATGAACAAAGGGATTAAAAATGCTGCAGGCGATTATGTTTTCTTCTTAAACTCTGATGACAGGTTTTTACACGAAAATGTTTTGCAACATGTCGCTAAGAAGGCTCAAAATACTGAAAATGAGCTTTTATATGGAGACCAGGTGTTTGTTAACAGCCAAACAAACACGACTTCCATCAGGAAGCACAATAAGTTAAACAAAATCTATCTCCTAAAAAACACGCCCTGCCAGCCTGCAACCTTTTATAGACGCGATGTTTTTGCTAAATACGGGGATTTTGACACGGAATTTAAGATAGTAAGCGATCACGAATGGTTTTTAAGGGCGTTTTTAAAACATAAAATTTCATATTTGTATCTGGGTTTTCCGGTTACAGTGTTCAATTCCGGTGGACTGTCCACGAGCCCATCCGCTGAAGAAAAGTTAAATAACGAGCGAAACCTTATGTTTGAGAAGTATTTTTCAGCTTCTGAAAGGCAAAGACTGGAGTTTCTGTCAAAATACCTTCGCTGCTTCACGACAATGCCGGTTGCAAAGGATATTTTGGACCTGCTTTTCAGGTTTGAGCTGTAATTTATGAAATATCAGAATTTTTTGGATGGGTTGGTATCTATTTTTGTATTAGAATTATGATAATCTTTTTAAAAGTAAAATAAGGTTAATTATGGAAAATCAAGAATTTCAAAAATTAGTTTTAGAAGAGTTAAAAGGTATTAATGCCAGATTTGATGATATTGACAAACGCTTTGACGAAATTGATGAGCGCTTTGCCGTCATGGACCAACGTTTTGATGATATTGACAAACGTTTTGACAAAATTGATAAGCGTTTTGTCATCATTGATCAACGTTTTGCTGATATTGATAAACGTTTCGCTAATATTGACAGACGTTTTGATGAAATTGATGAACGTTTTGTCATCATTGATCAACGTTTCGCTGATATTGACAAACGTTTCGCTGATATTGACAGACGTTTTGACAAAATTGATGAGCGTTTTGACGGTATTGATAAACGTCTTGATATAGGTGATGAACGCTTTAATGTAATTGATGAATGCTTTGACGACCTTAAAAAAGGCCAGGAAGGTATTATAATTGAACTCAAGTCACTACGCAAGGATGTAATATCAGTTGAACAAATAACAGCAAAAAATTATTCAGACATTGTTAACCTAAAATCAATAAAAGGGTAATATTAGAGCTTTTATAGCAGCTTAAAGATAGAGAAACCTACTTATTTTTTTCGTCTTTTGAAATACTTTCAATAAACTTTACATCATCCAGCGCCCATTTTATGTATTTTTGAGCAACTTCCAGCCATTCTCTTGCGGTTGCCATGTGGGTGTGGGCATATTTTAGTTTATTTTTGGGTTTAAGTTTTTTGTAATTCATGCCGGCCTCAATTTTTTTTACTAAAAAATATTACAATTTAACTAAATTATTGTTTATTTATAATAGCTTATTATTTACTAAAAATCAAGGATAATCGAAAGTTGCTAAACTTTAGTTATGATTAAGAACAAATTATCCGAGATTATGGGAAGAAAACGTATAAGGATGTCAGAATTGCAAAATTTGACAGGCCTTAGCCATACAACTGTTATTAAACTTTATTATGAAAAAAGTACCAGTATTAAACTTGATACAATGAATAAAATTTGTAACGCTTTAGAAATTTCAGTCGGTGAGCTTTTTGAACATATACCTGATTGAATCATTTAATTATGATAGACAATAAACTTTCAGAAATAATGGGACGAAAAAGAATACGGATAGCTGACTTAAGAAGAAAGACGGGCTTAAGTCAAAATGCTATCTTAAATCTTTATCATAATAAAACAAAAAGTGTTACTTACGAAACAATGAATAAAATCTGCTGGGCACTGGAGATTTCAGTAGGGGAACTTTTTGAATATATTCCTGATGAAAATTCTTAATTATGATTAAAAACAAATTATCAAAAATAATGGGTGAAAAATATCTTAAACTAGTAGACCTGGAAAGGTTATCCGGTCTTAGCGCAAGTACAGTAAGGCGAGTTTACTATAATTCCGCGGACAGTATCAGCTATAGTGCAATGAATAAAATTTGTAAAGCTCTGGACTGTACAGTCGGAGAGCTATTTGAATATATTCCTGATGAAGATTAACACTTAATAAAATATAGATTTATTTGTCAGTAAAGCAATCTAAAAGTACAATAAAAGAATGGGACTATTTGCCAGAGAACAGGTTAAAGTGCTTCTTGCACAGGAAGTTATGACATTAAAAGACCTTGCAAACGCATTGAGTAAAGAACTTGGCAAAAAATATACCCCTGATAACCTGTCTCATAAATTAAGAAAAGGCTCTATCCCCTATAATGAAATGGTAATTATCGCAAAAATTCTTGGTTATAAAATAAAGTTTGAAAAAGAGAATAATTTGTTTTAGAGCCTATCCGAGAAATAATAATCTATCGTCATGTTGAGTACTTCGCTTCACTCAGCACAGGCTCCGCAAAACATCTCACGAAATACAAGGAGATTCTTCGCTTCGCTCAGAATGACGCTATTAAGTAATTGTCGGATAGGCTCTTAATCATTTAACTGCAAGTTACATCGCCCATGGTGATGATTTTTTCCTGTGAATCCTCACCCACCAGCACAAGGGCACCATCTTGAGTGAACCCTTTTGCAACTCCAGTGCTTATTTTATCAAGAGAATTTACAGTGATTTCTTTGCCCAGAAAGTCGCTTCTTGTTATGTAATCCCTTTCTATTAGCGAAAATCCGGTTTTTAAGAACAATTCATAATTTTCAAAAAAACTGTCAAGAAGCTCTTCTATAAGGGGCTGTTTGTTTACTGACCGCCCAATTTCCAGGTTAAGAGCGGTTGCCGGCTGGTCAATTTTATTAATAGCTTCCCGTGTAAGGTTAAGGTTAACCCCGATCCCTAAAACCAGCCCTTTAAGACGATTCCCCTGTATAGATGCCTGGCTGAGAATTCCCGCTATTTTTTTTCCGTTTACCAGAACGTCATTTGGCCATTTGATACTGGCTGATACTCTATATTTTTCAACTACTTTACAGACTATAACTGACATGTACTGGGTTAAATTAGCCAAGGGCAAGTTTTTATGGATAGAATCACAGGGCTTGAGCACAACCGACAGATAAACGTTATCCTGCCCGTCAGAAACCCATTCCCTGTTTAAGCGCCCTTTTCCTGCGGTCTGAATGCCTGCTGTAATTACTTCTTTATCGCATAGACTATCTAAATTCTTCATGGCATAAGTGTTAGTCGAGTCTATCTGCTGGAAACATCTTATTTTATATGTTTTTTGGGCTTTCATAAATTACTCCCTACACAGAAACCTGGCCTGAACCAAAATGCTCAAGAAGCTCAGACGGGCTGAATTTTTTGTTTTTTGACCAGCTGGTATCGCCAATTTCACTTGCGCTCAGGTATAAATACTGTTTGGCCCTTGTTATACCAACGTAAATTAACCTTAGATGCTCGTGTATCTGCTGGCGTTTGATCTGATCAACGGGCAAGTGCTTGCCTTTTGCCTGTCTTATCTGGTTTATGCGCCTGTCTCTTGGCCCAATGTTAATGCTTTCAGGCTTTATGGCATAATATGGCGGAAACGGCATTTTTTCCTGGACTTCCGGCAGGAAAACCACGTCAAACTCAAGCCCTTTAGCCTTATGCACTGTCATTAGCTGCACAAAACCGTTTTTATGCTCATTTTTTTCAATTTCCTCAAAGAACCTGACCCCGGAAAGCCGCTTTCGCATAGCTAATTCGCGCATGAACTCCACGATTTGGGCAAGTGTAACCACTTCATTTTTCTCGTTGTCAGTAAAATTGTTTTTATGCCTGCTTATCAAAAGGCTTATTATTCTTGTGTTTGACCTGTCTATTACCCCTTTAAAGTAGAAATCACCAATCTCATTAACCAGCTGCTCAGGAGGAATATCAGATTTTTCAAGCCATTTTAGGACATGCCGCCTGAACTCCCTTAAGCTTTCATAAGGAAGGTCAGTTTCAGAGAAGTAAATAAATGGCGTACCAAGCTTATCCAGGAAATGTTTTGAGTCAAAGTCGGTTTTTATAAGGTTTTCTCCTGAAAATTCCCTGTATAATTCTTTTATAAAGTAGTTATTCCAGGGGTTATTCAGCACTTCCAGAAAAGCCCTGGCGAACCTGAACATTTTTTTCTGGCCTACAGCATCACTATAGCAGATACAGGGAATTCCATTGTCCTCAAGATAAGCTGTCCAGTTCATTACAGAGCGGTTTCCCCGTAAAAGTACCCCGATAGAAAGCTGTTCCCCTGATTGTCGTATTCTTTTTACTTCTTCGAGCACATTGTGTTTTTCGTCGTCCTGGGTAGGGTAAATCTCGGTTTTGACGCTGTTTTTAACCTCAGGGTTTTTGCCGGGGACCGGCTTAATATGCAAATTATTAAAAGCCCCTTTTAATTCAGGCTGTGCCTCTGCCCACTCAACAAGGCTGTTTGCAAGCTCAAACACACCCGGTGCGCAGCGCTGGGAACCTGTCATTTCAACTGTGTTAGAGGTGTTTTTGATGAAATCCTTGAAGTTATCCACTTCTGAGGGCGAAAAACTGGAAGTTATAGCCTGGTTAGGGTCTCCACACCTGATTAAGTTGCCTTTGTTAATCAAGGAAAGCAGCTCCTGCTGAAGCGCCGAGGAGTCCTGGGCCTCGTCCTCTATGATGAAGTCAAATTTAGTCCTGTAATAACCGCAGATTTCCGGGTTATCCCGCAGAAGCTTCACGCTGTAAATCAGGATATCATCAAAATCAATCATACCCCTGGACCGCAAAGCTTGCTGATACTCCCTATACACAGGCACAAACTCGGCTAATTCCCCATAAAGCTCGCGGTTTTTCTTGCAAAGAAATTTTTCTGCCTCTTCTACAGCGATTTCCAGCTGCTTTGCAGTGGAAATCGCTGCCCCATAATCGTTCATAAACCCGTTTAACGCCATGTCCGCCGTGTGGGAAAGCTTATCATATATCCCGCCCATTATGCGGAACCTGACGGAATCATCGCATATCCGGAAATCCGGGCTCAGGTTCAGGCGGGTATTGTTGTCCCCGTCCTTGATAATGTTCATCCCAAGGCTGTGAATCGTGCTTATATATGGAAATTTAGTTAAATTCACACAGGAATCCTTGATCCTGTCCCGGATATTTCTTGCTGCTGAGTCCATATACGTCAGGACAAGAATTTTTTCCGGGTCTATTCCCTGTGTAATCATCTTGATAATAAGAGCTTCAAGGATTTTTGTCTTGCCGGCGCCCGGAACAGCGGAAATCGCCATTTCCCCGCCGGTGTATTTCATTACAGGGGCCTGGTCAGGCCTTGGCGTGAACTCGTAATTAATCTCAGGTTTTGCGCCTTTGCCGGACAGGTACTTGACTAGCAGGCCGTCATTCTCGCTTCCTGAGCGGTCAAGCTGGCTTGCAAAGCACAATATCTTTTCACTCGCGCATAGCGTGAGTTTTCTTGCTATGCAGGCTGTTTTTTCAGCTGTGAGCTGTTTATGAAGCTGCGGTGTATATTGCTCACCCCCCCAGTTTTTCCGGAAAACCCATGAATTATATAAGGGACCCGTGTCTTCCTTGAACCATGCCGGGCTTGATACGTCCAGCCATAGCTGGAGCTTTGATCTTAGCTCAAGATCAATTACCTTCTGGGGAGTTGCGATTTTTACACAGCCGGATTCTATATCAGGAGAGGAAGCCGGGTTATCGGAAACTACTGTATCTTTTATCAGCACTATCCATTCCCTGTCAATTTTGTAATTATTCTTTGATTTAGCTGCGATTTTCTGGAAAGCCCTGAGCGATTCCAGCATCAGGTTGAAGTTTTCAAGCGGGGTCAGCTCGGTTAAGCTTTCCCTGATTAATTCCAGGAAAATTTTTTCTATCTGCTGCTCAATTTTAAGGGTTTTTGACTGAATTTCCTCTATAAGCCTAATTATTTTAGTGTATTTAGCGTTTAAACCCTCTGATTCAAGCCTGATGTCAGGGCATAGCCTGCCTTTTAAACCATATTGCCCAAGAATTTCCCTGCAGCTTATTGCGGGAAAACCGAGCATGCCGGTCAGCATTTGTCTTATCTCGCCTGTCTTTGGAGGGAATTTCCACTGCGTATTTATTAGCTGCAGCAGGATAACCGTGCCGTAAACAAGCTTGTCATCAAGAATTTTTTTGGAACCTGAGAAAAACTGATGCTCAATGTTATTTTCGCTAAAAAACCGCTTTAGCGTATGAATCAGCGTTTCATCGAGGGTTGGGGCAACGATTACAAGCTCATCAGGAGAAATTTTTTCATTAAAAACAAGGTCCTTAACTGTTTTAAAAAATTGATCCGTCATTTCAACGTGCCTGACTGAATTATCAACCAGCTTTATAGTACGTAAATCCTCAACCACGTCAGTTTGTATGGAATGATAAATCTTATAAGCATCTTCATAAGTCTTAACCGCCTCTTTGTCAGGCTTAAAAGTCCTGATTTCAGACGGAACCCGGTTTTTTAATTCCTCATATCCCTGCGGATTAGCGCATAAATAGCCCCGCCTTGCCCCGCCATCCGGGTCTGCTACAATATAGAACTCTTTTACGTTATTAACCAGGTGTTTAACAAAGCAGTGCGCGGAGTATGAAAGTTCATCAAAATCATCTGCCAGCAAGTATTTGCGCTCCCGGAAATCAATTTTTCCCTGCTCCAGCAGCCCCGTAAAAATTGAAGTCTGCCTCAGAAAATCAAGAGTCCTGAACTGCAAAGAGCGTTTTTTTAAGTCATTTATTGCTTTTTCAGCGGGAATTGCAAAGCTTTCGTTTAGGGACGCTGATTTTTGATCAACTTCCTGTTTGGAAAGGTTATTTTCGACTATCAGCCGGAACCGCCTGAAGAGCTGCTGTTTCAGGTTCTTATGAGAGGCATAATCCCTGAAAGAATGCTCCAGGTCTTCATCTTTATTAATTTTTTTTATGCTTTCCTTTAATAAAAACTCGGAAACCCCAAGCCCGCTAAGGTCCGGCAAAAATTCCCTTTTGCCGAGCTTACCCTCAAGCATCTGCTCTACAAGGGGCCAGTTATTTTTTATGCAATGATACACCACACCGTTAAAAGTGAACACCGGAAAGCTTCCTGATCCTTGAAAAGGGGTTTTTTCCAGTTTTTCCTTTACTTTTGACAGAAACAGGGCTTTTTGATGGCTATTAGCGCATATAACAATGATTTCAGGCATTGAAACGCCTGAAGAGACTAATTCAACAAATTTATCTGCCAGAAAACCCGTCTTGCCGGTTCCCGGAGGTCCTTCTATATACATTGCCGCTGTTTTTGCCTATATTTGGAAATGAGTTCACAGGTTCACGCCCGCTTCGCTTGAGAATGAGTTCGCAGGCTCACACCCGCTTCGCGTTAGATTTTATTATTTTATATCAAATCCGAAACTTTATTTAACATGAATTACGAGTTAGCTAAAAAGCAGCTATAGCTTGATAAAAATACAATTCGGATTCGTATTGAATACTTAAAGCCGTTTCTGCTATTTCCTTTTTGATTCCTCATTGGCCTCTAAATAAAAAACCCGTAGTCTTTTCAGGGACTGCGGGCACTAATGCATCAACTTTCTTATGTTTTGGAACAAATATAAACTCACAGGTTCTATAGCATAGAATTACAACACATTATACTTGATAATGTATAATATTCTATACAACTTTGTGAGCATAATTGTTTTCTGGTGTTAAAATCATTCATTTATAGAATCCTGGAATTTTAGTTAATTTAAAAAATTCGGCTTACCGTAAACTTTAATTTATAGTGAACTATAAAATTAGTTATTAGTCAACAGGTAAAACAATGGAAAATTTAAAAAGCCTTTCTACCAGTAAAAAAAATTATAGTAAAGTTATTAATAAAATTGTTAAATAATCTGTATAATGAATTAGCTAAAAAACAATTATAGCTTGATAAAAATTTTTTTAAATTCAGGTAGTCTCCCGATATCATGTTAAAAATTACCGCTGCTAATTTTTTTATCTGGTTAACTCCTGATATAATTAAAAAATCAGTTAAGCAAGGAGTTGATTATTATGTTTGATACTGCTCAAAATGCAAAAAATTCATCATATTTGCTTGCATCTTTGTCTGAAAAAGTAAAAAACCAGGCGCTTTTAGCTGTTGCGGAAAACATAAAAGCTAGAAAGGACTTAATTTTAGAGGAAAATAAAAAAGACCTGGCAGAAGCAGAAAAACTTATAGAGGATGGTGAGCTTACAAAAGCCCTTTATAACAGGTTAAAGCTTGATGATGATAAAATTGACGTTATTATAAAAGGGATTCACGATGTTATAAACCTTGAAGACCCTGTTAACAAGATTTTATCTATAACAGAGCTTGATGAAGGCCTGGATTTGCATAAGGTAAGCTGTCCTATAGGTGTTATCGGCATTATTTTCGAGTCAAGGCCGGATGTTGTCCCGCAAATCGCTGCGCTTGCAGTTAAATCTGCTAATGCTGCTATCTTAAAAGGCGGCAGGGAAGCTAATTTCTCTAATGAAATCCTCGTAAACGTTATAAACGAGGCTTTAAGCTCAATAGATAGCTTTCCGCAAAACGCTGTAAACCTCATAAAAACCCGCGAAGACGTTAAAGAAATGCTCAAAATGGATGAGTTCATTGACCTTATAATTCCACGGGGCAGCAATAGCCTTGTTAAATATATTCAGGAAAACACAAAAATTCCTGTGTTAGGCCATTCAGACGGGATATGCCATATTTACACAGACGAGTTTGCTCATATTGAAACCGCAATTAAGGTTTCAATCGACTCAAAAATCCAGTATCCTGCCGCATGCAACGCTGTAGAAACCATGCTTGTACATTCAGGTATAGCTAACAAGATTATGCCGGGGCTAATAGACGCATTCAGAAAAGAAGAAGTGGTTGTAAAAGGCGATAATAGAACCAGGGAAATTGTTTCCGGAATAGAATCTGCTACAGATGAAGATTGGGCAACTGAATATACTGATAAAATTATCTCAATTAAAGTGGTAGACAGCATAAATGAAGCTATTGACCATATAAACAAATACGGCTCAGGCCATACAGACTGTATAATCACCCAAAACGAGCAGAACAGGGACCTGTTTATGAACCTGGTTGATTCAGCGGGGGTATACTGGAATGCTTCAACTCGCTTTGCTGACGGGTTCAGGTATGGTTTTGGCGCGGAAGTCGGCATCAGCACAAACAAAACCCATGCCAGAGGCCCTGTTGGGCTTGACGGGCTTACCATCTATAAGTACAGGCTCTATGGAAAAGGCCAGATTGTTGCTGAATACTCAGGCAAGGGTTCAAAGGAGTTTACCCATAGGAAGCAGTATCTTAGTACTTGCAGGTAATTTGTTTATACTCCTGAAAGCACAGCCTGCTTTAACTCTGAAGGGGCATAAATTCCGGTTTCAGTTATGATTCCTGTAATATATTCAGCCGGTGTAACATCAAATGCCGGATTAATAATATTTACCCCTTCAGGACAAACTGTTTTGCCGTTTATATGGGTTACTTCGTCGTGGCTTCTTTCTTCAATCGGAATATTATCGCCTGTTTCTATAGATGTATCAATTGAAGAGTAAGGAGCTGCAACATAAAACGGGACATTATGAGCCTTTGCAGCCAGCGCAACAGTGTAAGTGCCTATTTTATTTGCTGTATCGCCATTAAGCGCGATTCTGTCGCCGCCGACAACAACAACATCAATTTTGCCCCGGCGCATAAAATAGCCGCACATGCCGTCAGTTATGAGGGTTGTGGGGATTTTGTCGTTAACGAGTTCCCATGCTGTAAGCCTTGCCCCCTGCTGGCGGGGACGGGTTTCATCGGCAAAAACCTGAATAGTCGGGTCCTGCGCATAGGCTGACCTTACAACACCAAGGGCCGTCCCGTAACCGGCCGTTGCCAGAGCTCCGGCATTGCAGTGAGTAAGGATTGTTGCGCCCTGCGGCACAATTTTTGCGCCGTGCTCACCGATTTTTTGATTGATTTCAATGTCCTCTTCAAGCATTCTTAAGGCATTTTCCTCAAGCCCCTGCGCTATTTCAGAAATACTGCCGGCCATGGACTTTGCAAGATCAATTTGCTTATCCACTGCCCACATAAGATTCACAGCGGTTGGACGGGTGGCTTTTAAATACTGACCCATTAATTCCAGCCTTTGAATAAAATCCTCATTATCCTTGCTGTCGAGAAATTCCCTTGCAGCAAGCGCGACTCCAAACGCGCCTGAAACGCCGATTGCGGGCGCGCCCCTTACAATCATATCTCTTATGGCGTCTGCCATTTCTTTCCAGGTTTTAATATCTACTGTTTTACATTCATAAGGGATTACGGTCTGGTCTATGAGTTTAACGTGGTCTCCCGACCATTGGATGGGTCTTATGTTTGATTCAAATGTCATAATCCTTCTTCCTTTTTAGCCTTACTACATATATTATAATCCGCTAAAAATTGTTGGATTTTTTTATTCAGGCTTTTTCGCCTTTTTCCCGAATAATGATCCTGATTGGAGTGCCGAAGAACCCGAAGGCCTCTCTTAACTTGTTTTCTATATATCTCACATAAGAAGTCATAAAAAGCTTTTTATCGTTGACAAAAAGTATAAACGTCGGAGGAACGACGCCTGCCTGCGTGGAATAGTATATCTTTAACCTTTTGCCTTTTTGTGAAGGGGGAGGGTTCAGTGCGGTTGCCTCATTTATAACCCTGTTTAAAAGGCTTGTGGCGATTTCTTTTGTGGAAAACTCACGGGCTTCCTGAATATACTGGAAAATTTTGTTAACCCGCTGGCCTGTTTTCGCGCTTATGAATAAAATCGGCGCAAAATCCAGGTGAGGAGCCTCTTTTTTTATCTTTTTAGTGAACTCATTTACTGTGGTTGAAGTCTTATTTTCCACTATGTCCCATTTGTTAACAAGGATTACGATTGCCTTTCCAGCGTCTATTATAGTGTTTCCTATTTTTTTATCCTGGTCTGTCATTCCGTCTTTGGCATCAACCAGCATAAGAACCACATCAGAATTCTTAATAGCCTTGATTGCCCGGTCAACTGAGAACAATTCCACGCCGTAATCCACTCTGGCCTTTTTTCTTATGCCTGCTGTATCGACCAGGATATATTCTGTGTCTTCAACTGTAAGCTTTGTGTCAATTGCATCCCTTGTGGTTCCTGATACATCGCTGACTATAACCCTTTGTTCGCCCAAAAACGAGTTTATAAGGGAAGATTTGCCAACGTTTGGCCTGCCTGCAACTGCTACCCTGATTGGTTTTTTAGCCTCTTCTTCCTTATATTCAGGCAGAACCTTGATTACTTCATCCAGAAGATCGCCCATGTCTCCTGTGCCGTGCATCGCAGAAACAGGATGCGGCTCTCCCACACCAAGAGCGTAAAATTCGTTTACAAAGCCTGCTTTGTCCGGTGTATCTACTTTGTTTACAGTTAAAAATACCGGTTTTTCAACTCTTCTTAGCATATTGGCGATATCTTCGTCTGTTGGTGTGAGCCCTTCTTTTCCGTCAACCAGGAAAATAATCGCATCAGCCTGCTCAGAGGCAATTTCCACCTGGGAGCTGATGGAAAGCATTATCTCGTCTTCCATGCCGGGAATAATCCCGCCTGTATCAATAATAGTGAACTGCGTATTTGTCCATTCCACGTCAAAATATAGCCTGTCCCTGGTAACACCTGGCATATCATCAACTATGGATTCCCTTGATCCTATAAGGCGGTTTACAAACGTGGATTTTCCGACATTTGGCCTTCCTACTATTGCAACTACAGGTTTTTTGCTCACTACGGTTTTTTTAATACTTAACATCACTTATAAAAGTATAAGATAAAAATTTTGGTTCTATAAACTCGAATTACTAATTGCATGTATGCAACATTTGCCAAAACCCATCATGAATGAGCTACTGCTTTAGCTCTCGCTTCGCAAACAAATGTTGCATAGTTATATCCTGGTTTTGGGCTAATTGGCGACTCCGGTTAAACAGTACTTAATTTTATACAAAAATGATTACGCTATAATAATAAAAAAAAAAGATTTTTAATAAAGGAATTTTTAATGAATAAAATAGCTGTTCTGTCCGGAAAAGAAATCAGAAACAAGTTCATACAGTTTTTTAAAGAAAAGCACGGTCATATCCATATAAAAAGCTCAAGTTTGATTCCTGATAACCCTACTGTGCTACTAACACCAGCAGGAATGCTTCAGTTTGTGCCGGTATTCTTAGGTTATGAAGCCCCGCCAAATCCGCCAAGAGCAGTTACAGTGCAAAAATGCGCGCGCGCGGGCGGCAAAGACTCTGATATAGAAAACGTGGGCAGGACTCCTCGCCATCATACTTTCTTTGAAATGCTCGGTAATTTCAGTTTTGGCGACTATTTTAAAAAGGAAATCATTCCCTGGTCATGGGATTTTGTGACAAACGATCTTAAGCTGGATAAAGACAGGCTATGGATTACCATTTATGAAACAGACGATGAGTCCTTTGAAATATGGAATAAAGACGTTGGGATTCCAGCGGAGAGAATCCTGAGAAAAGGAAAGAAGGATAATTTCTGGGGGCCTCCAGGCCCTACAGGACCTTGCGGCCCATGTTCCGAGATCCATTTTGATTTTGGCGAAGAATTTGCATGCGGCGAGAATTGCGGCATAGACAAAGACTGTGATTGCGACAGGTACGTTGAAATCTGGAACCTTGTTTTTATGGAACTCAACAAGGATGAGCAAGGCAACTTTACCCCGCTGGAAAAGAAAAACGTGGACACCGGCATGGGCCTGGAAAGGGTAACAATGGTTGTAAATGGGGTAACTTCCACGTTTGAAACCGATCTTTTAAGACCGATACTTGAAAAAATAAGCGAATTATCCGGCAAAAAATATAAAGACAACCCAAAAGAAGACATAAGCCTGCGCATAATCTCAGACCATGCGCGTTGTGTTACTTTCCTGATCTCAGACGGGCTTATCCCGGGCAATGAGGGCAGAAACTATGTGCTCAGGATGATTATGAGAAGAGCCCTTCGCCACGGCAAGCTTCTTGGTATAGAACTGCCTTTCCTCTATAAAATCGTTGATAGCGTAGTTGAAAATTACGCAGAAACCTATCCTGAGCTTGCGCAGAATAAAGAAAAAATTGTTTCTGTTATAAGGCGTGAGGAAGAGCGGTTCAAGCAAACTCTTGACAGGGGAGAAAGGCTTCTTGAGGAAATAATAGCTAAATCATCGCATACTAAGACAATTTCCGGTGAAGACGCATTTAAGCTGTATGATACATTTGGCTTTCCTCTGGAATTAACTGTTGAAATGGCTCAGGAAAAGGGTTTTGACGTGGACACAGAGGGTTTTGCCCGGGAAATGCGGGACCAAAAAGAACGCGCAAGACAGGCCCATGTTGCGGTAAAACTTACTGATGAGCTGGTTTATAATGAAATTCTTGAAAAAACCGGCCCAACCGAGTTTATCGGGTATGAAAGGACAAAAGTCTTGGGCGAAGTTGTATTAAGCATAATAAAAGACGGAAAGCAACTTGATTCAGTAGAAGAAGGGGATTTTGCAGAGATAATTCTTGATAAGACCCCGTTTTATGCAGAATCAGGAGGGCAGACAGGAGACACAGGAATCATAGAAGGAATGGATTTTCGCGCGGAAGTCCTTGATACCGGGAAATTTAATGACTTGTTTATACACAAAGTCCGTATATGCCACGGTGAAGTGCGTATTAACGAGGTTGTAAATGCTATAGTTGATGAACAGAGACGAAAATCAATAATGATTCACCATACGGCAGCGCATTTACTGCAATCCGCCCTGAAAGAAGTGCTTGGAGAAGGAGTTACCCAGGCAGGTTCACAGGTTGACCCTGACAGAACCCGCTTTGATTTTAGTTTTGACCGTGCCCCAACAAAGCAGGAGCTTGACAAGATTGAAAAAGTGATTAATCAGTGGATAGAAAATAATTATAAAGGCAAAGTTACGGAAACTTCCATTGAAGAGGCAAAGGCCATGGGGGTAATAGCGCTTTTTAATGAAAAATATGCTGATACAGTAAGGGTAGTCAGCATAGGCGATATAAGCAAAGAACTGTGCGGCGGTACTCATGCCGAAGCCACTTCTGAAATACGCCTGTGCAAGATAGTTTCAGAAAGTGCAATAGCAGCAGGAACAAGGCGAATAGAACTCATATGCGGGCAAAAAGCGTTTGATTATCTGAATGACTACGTAAAGCAGATGGAGCAGATCAGCCGAAAGCTTAAAACCCCACCTTCAGAGGTTTTTGGAAGGGTTGAAAAGCTGCAGGAAGAGATTTCTGCTGCGCAAAAGAAAATAGGAACGCTGGAAGCGGAAATTGCAAAAGATAGAACAGCTTCGCTGTATGAGCAGGCAAAAGACATTGACGGCGGTAAACTACTTATAGCAAGGGTTGATGGGATTCCCGCAAAAGCCCTTAAGGAAATGACGGAAAAAACCGCTGACAAGCTGGGTAACAGCGTTGTTTTGATAGCATCGGAAGCGCAGGGCAAGATTTCTATTCTTGCTAAAGTGTCTGAGAACTTTGTGCAAAAAGGTGTTAATGCCGGGCAGCTGGTAAATGAGATTGCCCAAAAATGCGGCGGTAAAGGCGGCGGCCGTCCGAATTTTGCTCAGGCAGGAGCTAAGGATTCTGCTGGGCTTGACGCTGCGCTTGAGGAGTTAAAAGAAGAGTTGAATTGAAAGGAGAATTTTAAACATGAACACAAAAGAAGTATTAAGCAAATTAACAGATGGTAACAAGCGCTTTGTAGAAGCAAAACTTGAGCACCCAAACCAGTCTCTGCAAAGAAAAGAAGAACTTACAGCAGGCCAGAGCCCATTTGCGGTGATAATTTCCTGCTCTGACTCACGTGTTGCGCCGGAAGTCATATTTGACCAGGGCTTAGGAGACCTCTTTGTTATAAGAAACGCGGGAAACGTCGTTTCTGATGAGGTTACAGGCAGTGCGGAATACGCGGTTGCGCATCTTAAAACCCCTCTGGTAGTCATACTTGGCCATAGTGAATGCGGGGCTGTCAAAGCTTCTATGCAGGGAGCGGATGATTCTGAGGCTATTAAAACCATTGTTTCCCGCATAAAGCCGGCACTGGATTTGGAAAGTACAGAGAATTCAATAAAAAATAACATTAAACTTCAAGGGGAACGCCTTAAAACAGCCGGAAGCATAATTCCTGAGCTGCTAAAGCAAGGTAAGATTGAAATTATTGGCGGATATTACTGCTTAACTTCAGGACAGGTCAACTTTTTTGAGTTCTAATGTAATTAGGTATTTCTATACTTCCTATAAATCGTCAGGAGAACCTATCCTGCCTAAAACTGCGCTTGCTGCTGCTATCGCGGGGTTAGACAGGTAAACCTCGCTTCTTGGATGGCCCATTCTGCCTACAAAGTTTCTGTTTGTAGTGGAAATCGCGCGCTCTCCTTCAGCGAGAATTCCCATATGCCCACCGAGGCAAGGACCGCATGTTGGTGTGCTTACCACGCCGCCGGCTTTTATGATTATTTCAACATAACCGAGCTTCATTGCTTCAAGGTAGATTTCCTGGGTTCCGGGCAGGACAATAAGTCTCACATCAGGGTGTACCTTGTGTCCATCTATAATTTCCGCTGCTATTTTAAGGTCAGAGAGCCTTCCGTTGGTGCAGCTTCCTATTACAGCCTGGTCAACTCTTACTTCCCCGACCTGTGATAATGGCCTTGTGTTTTCCGGCAGGTGCGGATAGGCTACAACAGGCTCTATATCTTCTGTGTTGTATTCTATTACCCGGCAATATTGCGCGTTTTCATCACTCTTATAAAACTTATACGGCCTTTGAGTCCTGTTTTTTACGTATTCTTCAGTAATTGCATCAGGCGGAATTATGCCGTTCTTTCCGCCTGCTTCTATTGCCATATTGCAAATCGTGAATCTCCCGTCAATGGGCAGGTTTTCGATTGTTGAACCTGTTATTTCCAGCGACTTGTATAATGCGCCGTCAACCCCGATATCACCTATAAGATGAAGAACAAGGTCTTTGCCGGAAACCCACTTGTTTAGCTTACCGTTAAAGACAACTTTTATGGTTTCAGGGACTTTAAACCATGTTTCACCTGAGGCCATAGCGCATGCCAGGTCTGTAGAACCAACTCCCGTAGAGAAAGCGCCGATTGCGCCATAAGTGCATGTATGGCTGTCAGCTCCTATTACAAGGTCTCCGGGTCCTACTATGCCTTCATCGGGGAGAAGCGTGTGTTCTATACCGAGCCTTCCTATTTCAAAGTAGTTTTTAAGCCCCTGGGCTTTAGCGAAATTTCTTATTAACTTTGCGTTTTCAGCGGATTTTATGTCTTTGTTGGGGGTAAAATGGTCAGGCACAAAAACCGTTCTTTCCGGGTCAAAAACCTTTTCCGCCCCGATTTTAGCGAATTCATTTATCGCAACAGGGCCTGTTATATCGTTTGCAAGGGTTATATCAACCTTTGCTGTTATTAAATCGCCCGGTTTTACTTCCTCAAGACCGGCATGTGCCGCCAGGATCTTTTCTGTTATTGTCATTGCTCGTGTCATCGTGTAAGACCTTTCTTTTTTCTCCAGCTATTAATAAGAGTATTTTATACCAAACCCTGAATATTTATTAACTCGAATTGCTAACTAATTTTCCTTATGTCATTGCGAGGAGGGCACAAACCCTTCGCTGAAGGGTTTGTGCCCGACGTGGCAATCCACATAACTGAAATGTTTTTATGGATTGCGGAGCCTGTGCTGAGCGAAGCCGAAGTATCGTTTCACTCTTCGCAATGACGGTTTTGGCTAATTAGCAACTCAGGTTACTT
>JANQEB010000142.1 GCA_028278605.1 Candidatus Gastranaerophilales bacterium | reverse complement strand
GTGCGCGGCAGCGGGAGCTAACGCAGTAGCTCATTCATGCAGCGACAGCGGGAGCATAGACTCATTCATGGGCGGGTTTTGGCAAATGTTGCATACATGCAATTCGCGAATGGAGTTATTTAGAGATTCACGTTAATTATTGTTGTCTTTATGGTATCCTATAGTTTTATATTTTTTATAATTCTTTTAATATTAAAAATTAAATCTATAGTACAAAATTTAAATAAAAAAATTAATCAAATTTTGTTAAAATATTATTGAATAAAACTATTAAAGACCAACAATCATTTAAAATTTTCTAATTAAAATGGACACTAAAACAAAAAGACAAAAACTCGAAACACTTGGTCCTGATTACAGGAACAAAAATTTCGAAGAAGTTGAGGGAAACTTCACGGAAGAACAGGCTTTAGCAGAAGCCGAGAGATGTCTTGGCTGTAAAAAGCCGAAATGCGTCGAAGGGTGTCCTGTAAAAGTTCAGATCCCTGAATTTATAACAAGGGTAAAAGAAGGCAAAGTTGACGAAGCAGGTGATATAATCCGCCAGACAAACTACCTTCCTTCTGTGTGCGGACGTGTTTGCCCGCAGGAAAAACAGTGCGAGAAAAACTGCGTACTTGGAATCAAGGGAGAGTCTGTTGCTATAGGCGCTTTAGAAAAATACGTTGGCGATAGGACCTCTGCAAAAGTCCAAAAAGCAACCCCAACAGGTAAAAAAATTGCAATTATCGGCTCAGGATGTGCAGGGATAAGCGCAGCAGCAGATCTTGTAAAAGAAGGCCACTCAGTAACTGTTTTTGAGGCGCTTCATGAACTGGGAGGAGTATTACGCTATGGAATTCCGTCTTTCAGGCTGCCAAGAGACGTGCTTGATAAAGAAATAGAGGTTTTAAAAAGCCTGGGCGTTGAATTCAAAACAAACGTGGTTATCGGCAAGTCCCTTACAATACAAGACCTGTTTGATGGCGGGTTTAAAGCAATGTTTATCAGCAGCGGGGCAGGGCTTCCCAAGATGCTGGACATCCCCGGTGAAAACCTGAACGGGGTATATTCAGCTAACGAGTTTTTAACCAGGGTGAACCTTATGAACGCCCATGACCAACAAGCCCCTACTCCCCTTAGAATTGGCAAAAAGGCAGCGGTCATAGGCGGGGGAAACACAGCCATGGATTCAGCCAGGGTTGCTAAGAGAATTGGCTTTGATGAAGTTACCATAATTTATCGGCGCTCAGAAGCTGAGCTGCCGGCCAGAAAAGCCGAAGTTGAGCATGCAAAAGAAGAAGGCATAGAATTTTTACTGCTGCATTCCCCGCTGGAAATCTACGGAAACGGCAAAGAAGTTCTGGGAATTACTCTTCAGGTTATGAGACTTGGCGAGCCTGATGGTTCAGGCAGAAGAAGACCTGTTACTATTGAAGGAAAGACTGTTAATATTGACCTTGATACGATTATCGTAGCCCTTGGGACCAATCCTAACCCCATAATTCAGCGCTCAGCCGAAGAGGAGAATATGAACCTTCAGATTAATGAGCGTGGCTACATAATTGTAAACCCTGAAACTAAAGAAACCTCTATAAAAAGAATATGGGCAGGCGGAGATGTGGCTCCTTCGGGTGAATCAACCGCGATTAACGCTATGGGTGCCGGAAAAAAAGCAGCAGCTTCTATTAACGAGTATCTTAAACAAAAATAAACAATTTTTAGGGCAGTTATACCGCTCGTCATAAATAACTTTCGACATTACACCGATTTTAAATGGAACAATTTCTTATAATGAAATGCTGTTAATATTTGACATTTTAGGGTGTGAAATATTCAGAAATTTAAGAAAAAGCCAAACAGGCTAAACGATCAGCAAAGTCTTGTGTTGAATAGGTAGAATTCTGTATAATTCTTTTCACTTTTCCAATAGAGATATTAAGCTGTTTCTTAAGTCCGGACAGGAATCTATATACAATGCAAATCAAACCTATTCTGTTTATTAATCTCCGATTTTAGCCTTTCTTCACTCCTGCTTCACAAGCAAAACTAAAATAAACTAAAATTAGCTAAAGCTAATGTATTCCCAAGCTAAAATAAACTAACGCTCCTGTAAGTAAGGGATATAGCTGCAATTCAGTCAATAATTATGTTATCAATCAGCCTGACACCACCCAGCTTTACAGCTATAGCAATTAAAGTGCCTTTTTGAACTTTCTTAACTGCCTGAAAGTTTTCTATATCAATAGCCTCAAAGTACTCAACCTCTATATCAGGATGCAAAATCCTGCCGGAAACACTTATTAACTCAGAAGCCAGGTCAAGACCTGAATTATACTGCTTTTCCAGTGTTTTTAACGCTTCATAAATACTGGCCGCTTTTTTTCCGGCTTCTTCTGTAAGGTATTTATTTCTGGAACTGCAAGCAAGCCCGCCTGGTTCCCTGACAGTTTCGCAACCCGCTATCTCTACCGGAATATCAAGGTCTTTCACCATCTTCTTGATTATAAGCAGCTGCTGCGCGTCTTTTTTGCCAAAATACGCCCGGTCAGGGGTTATGATATTAAACAGCTTAAGCACAACAGTCGCAACCCCATTAAAATGTCCTTTTCTGGTTTCCCCGCAAAGCCTGTTCCGGAAAGTCTCAGGAGGGACAACTGTTGTTATTGGACCCGCTGCCTGCGGATACATTTGCTCCGGTTCCGGTGCGAAAATCAAATCCACCCCGTGTCTTGAGCAAATTTCCCTATCTGCTTCAAGTTGTCTGGGGTATTTGCCAAAATCCTCGTTTGGCCCAAACTGTGTCGGGTTCACAAAAATGCTCACTATTACAGCGCCGCATTCCTGCCTGGCTTTTTCTATAAGGCTCTCATGCCCGGCATGAAGAGCCCCCATAGTCGGTACAAAACCAATTATAAGGTTTTTATTTTTTAACTCCCTTATCCTGTTCCGTATTTCAGCAATTGTATCTATTATTGGAGTTGTAAAGGTATGTTTCATAAGCTACTTCTCTGGTTTAAGCATTGCAAGCCGCTTTTTTTCATCTTCATCAAGCTTAAAAACCTCGACATCAGAAGGGAAATCCCCAATAAGCACATCGTTTTTATAGCTTGTAACCGCTTCTCTGACGACTGAAGCCACATCTGCATATTTCCTGGCAAACTTTGGGGTGAAATCACCGTATTTCCCGGTGATATCATCAGTAACAAGGATTTGGCCGCTGCAGAACCTTCCTGCGCCAATGCCTATGGTAGGTATATTTATGTTTTCCGTTATGGTCTTTGCTGATTCCTCGGGCACCATCTCCAGTACCAGCCCGAATGTCCCGGCTTCCTCTAATCTGTGCGCCTGCTCAAGGATCTTTTCAGTAACTTCAAGGTTTTTACCCTGGACATTATACCCGCCGATTGTCAGCAAAAACTGCGGCGTAAAGCCAAGATGTCCTAATACAGGGATTCCTGACTCAGTACACCTTTTTGTAACTTCGATTATATGTTCATAACCGCCTTCTAACTTGACTGCATGCGCTCCTGCTTCCTTAATAAACCTGCCTGCATTGTTTAAAGCCTCATTTAAACCTGCCTGGTAACTCAGAAAAGGCATATCAGCAATTATTAAAGCCCGCTGAACCCCTCTGGAAACTGCTTTTGTATGATAAAGCATATCTTCCAGGGTTACAGGATGCGTGGTTTCATGCCCAAGAGCTACCATAGCAAGTGAATCACCGACAAGAATTATATCTATAGCTGCCTCATCAAGGATTTTGGCGGTGGAATAGTCATAGGCAGTAAGAGCTGTTATCTTTCTGTTCCGGTTTTTAAATTTTTTTATTGAATTAATCGTTATTTTTTCAATTTTTTTCATGATTTTTCATTGAATTATATAAGTTTTTTATCCGAAATTACCCGGTTTTATCTTTATATATCCCTCTAAACGTGCCCGGTTAAAGCAAAATATTATCTTCGATTGATTCTGCTCTTTTTTCCAGGCTGTCAAAGCATTCATTTTTTTTGCTGCACCCTTTATACCAGTCGCAAATAATCTTTGCAATCCCACCGGGGCTATGTCTTACAAGGCCTTCGCCGTTTTCTTCTATCAGTCTTCTGGTGAGGATTTTTATATCCAGTTCCTTTACCTTTTCTGAGTCAAGTACTACAGGGAAAGAGTCCGCTGCTTTATACTTAAGGGCAAGGTTTTTAGGGAGGCTATCGTTTACCAGCACTGTGTCAATTATATTATCGTGTTTTGAATGCTCAAGAATTGCTTTAATATGGTCTGATACAGAATAATTATCTGTTTCTCCCGGCTGGGTCATTATATTGCAGATATAAATTTTTCTTGCCTGGGATTTTGAGATTGTTTCGGAAATTTCTTCGATTAATAAATTGGGAATTATACTGGTATACAGGCTTCCCGGCCCTGAAATAATGATATCAGCTTCTTCAATGGCAGAAATCACTTCATCAAGGGCTTTTGGCTTTTCAGGAGTTGTTTTTAGCTTTATAATCTTGCCGTTAGCCTCGGGGATATTGGACTCGCCATAGATAATTCTTCCATCCTTAAGTTCTGCAATAAGCTTCATATCATCAAGCGTTGAAGGCAACACTCTTCCCCTGATTGAAAGAACTTTTGCGGATTCTCTCACAGCGGAAACCATATCCCCTGTTATAGCGCAAAGCGCTGACAGAAAGAGATTTCCAAAGCTATGCCCCTCAAGGCCGTTACCTGACTTAAACCTATACTGAAACAGCTCTGTAACCAGGCTCTCTTCATTTGCAAGCCCGGCTATGCAGTTTCTGATATCCCCAGGCGGGAGGATTCCCATTTCCTCTCTTAACCTGCCTGAGCTTCCGCCGTCGTCTCCCACGGTTACAACAGCTGTAATATTTCCGGTTATGTGCTTTAGGCCTTTTAATATCGTAGAAAGCCCGGTTCCTCCGCCAATAGCAACAATTTTAGGTCCCCTGCTCAGTTTTCGCTGGACATAGAGGTTTTCAAGAAGATGCGCATCAGGCTTGATTGCGTTGATTATTGACCTGTTTGTACGTTTCCAGCCCAAAAAAAACAGCACTAAACCGACAAGAAGGATAGCCGGCCCTGTTACCCAGGAATGCGACGCCCGGGCAATCTTTTTTATAAACTCAAGAGCATTATCTATCGGGTGCAGTTCCAGTAAAATAGCAGTTCCCAGCACAATCAGGATGGTTCCGACAAATGTCAGGAGCATCCATCGTTTTATTTCCAGGCCGGGCATAAGCCATGTAAGAAATATTGGCCGGTCTTTTCTTCTTTTACTTATCAATTTTTATCCCCTGAAATCCGTCTGATTTTTATAAATTGTAAATTTTACTGTGTATTTATATTATTAATCTCTATATATAACAGGAATTATCTTATATTTTAATTATTAAATCAGTGGATTTTTTTAAAATAGTTACATATTGATACACTAAATTATTTAAAAATATAGTATAAAAATTTTTTTTGGGGTTTATTATAAATAGATTAATAATTAAATTCATTCAAAATGGCAAATTTTATATCCGGCATTCTGGAAAGAGCAAATATTTTCGGGAAATATATTGACCAGCCGGCTTTAATAAAAAAGGCTTATAATGCAATGCCCCCTGTCTTAATTGCAGGAGCTACCGCTTACGGGCTTTACGATACTTTTAACAATAAAAAAGTTAAAGAAGGCGAGGAATCAAGGCTTAAAAGGTTTATAAAAAATGCTTCAGTCTTAACAGGGACAGTAGCCGCCACTTTAATATTCGGCAAAAAGTTTATTGAACTTCCCCATGTCCATAAATGCGGGATTAACAGCGTAATAAAGGGTCTTGAAGGGGAAAGTAAAGCAACGTTAACTCCTCTTTTAAATAGAGTAAAGGGTGGAGATATCTTACCATATGGAGACATAGCAAAACTATACTACGGCTTAAAAGACAAAGGTAAAAACCTTATGGACAAGGTTATTCCCTCAGGTCATTCTCATCATCATCACGGACATGACCATGGTAAAAAACAGGGATTTATCGGAAGAACCTTTGATAACCTGTTTGGTAAATTCTTAGAGAAATACCCCGAGTTTCATGAAATCAAAAATCTCTCAATACTGGGCACAATTCCTGTTCTGGGCGGAATTGCAGGAGGTATTATCGGGGACAAATTAGCCGGTGAAAAAGTCAAAGAAACTCTTCCTAACAAGATCAAGGAGGGAACTTACCAGTACCTTGCAAACATAGTCCTGTGCAATGTCGGGGCAGGCGCTGCTTTGCTGGCTGTTAACCAGACTAAGTACAAGCGCTCCAAGCCTGTAAAGTTCTTTGGAATGCTCGCCGGAATCCTGGCAGTAGGCGTTGCCGGCGGCAGTCTTATTGCGAATTTTATCGGCAAAAATGTCATAAATCCCCTTGTAGACTCAGAAAAAAATATAAAGAAGGATAATTCTCTAAAAGGGCTTTATAATGAAAGGGTCCCGGAAGCGGTTGATATTGGTCTTCACATAGATGATGTGGCTTCTGCAGGGTTTTTATCGGGATTAAACATAGTAGCGCCGGCCCTTCCTGTTTTATATTCAGTTTCTGCATACAGGGCAGGCATTGGGTACAGAAACAATGGCAAAAAGACTGATAATTCTACGCAGCCAGTTTATAACGGAGTTCACGATGAGTTTTACTGTTTCAGGGAAAGAAAATTCCATTACCATAATTGTCAATCCTGATATGCCTTGTATATATGAAATGGAAATTAAAGAGGTCTGAATATGAAACAAATAAACGGCACAGAGCTTGATAAGCTCGTTAAAAAGTTTGAAACTTCTGATTTTATTGATAATGACCCTGTGCAGTTTCCGCGCGGGTACCAAAAAAAACAGGATATAGAAATTTCCGGGTTTATTTCCTCTGCTTTTGCATATGGAAACAGGAAAAAAATCATTGAAAACCTTCATTATATACATAAAATCCTCAATAAAAACCCTTATGAATTTGTCATTAATTTTGATATAGATAGGGATGCGCAGTTTTTTAGGGGATTTGGCTACAGGTTTACCGGGGAAAAAGATATTTTGTGCCTGATTTACGCTTTAAATCGGGTATTTAAAAAATTTAATACACTGGAAGATGCCTTTTTGAATGGATTTTCTCAGGATGACCCTAACGTAAGGAAGGGCCTGGTTAGTTTTGTTAACCTTCTTAGAAACAACTTACCCTGCGATGAAGAATGTTCCAGGAGTTTTCGCCATCTTATCCCGACTCCTGAGAATGGTAGTGCTTGTAAGAGGTTGAACCTGTTTCTTAGGTGGATGGTAAGAAAAGGTCCGGTAGATCTTAATATCTGGCATAGGGTTCCTGAAAGTAAGCTGATAATTCCCCTTGATGTTCACGTTGCAAGGGTATCAGTCCTATGGGGGCTAACCGGCAGAAAATCCAATGATTGGAAAAAGGCCGAGGAGATTACACAAAAACTCAGGCAATTTGACCCTGATGACCCGGCTAAATACGATTTTGCAATATTTGGAGCCGGGATTGAACGTTTGGCTTAGTGTTCTGTTAAACAGTAATTAACTCGAATTATGAATTAGCCCAAAGCCCGGCTATGCCTGAGCAACATTTGTTTGCGAAGCAGGCGGCGCTGTCCGCATTTTAGCAGCGAAGCAGGAGTTCGTAAGAACTCATTTTTCCACCGGTCATTTTAAAGCTCATTCATGCCAAAAAATTATAGAGAATCGAAAAGAGTTGCGAAGCAGGCGGCGCTGTCCGCATTTTGCAGCGGAGTCTCTTTTCCACCTTTAGGGTGGCTGTGCACGGCAGCGGGAGCTAAGGCAGTAGCTCATTCAGGGTGGGTTTTGGCAAATGTTGCATACATGCAATTAGTAATTCGAGTTAATTAATCCTGATGACGGGTTAGCTAAAAATGAGCTATAAGCCTGGTGAAATTTCCTCAAAACCTATATGGACCTGTTAGGTGTACAATAAGCTCATTGCGGGTGAGGATATAAAATCACATTATTTTATACCGCTAGTACTCTGTTAAATTAATTTTGTCCGTCATCCTGAGCCCACCCCACCCATGGTGGGGGGTGGCCGAAGGATCTCAGGTAATGAGATTCTTCGCC
>JANQEB010000130.1 GCA_028278605.1 Candidatus Gastranaerophilales bacterium | reverse complement strand
AAGCGACGTGGGAATGAATTTGAGCCTGCAACACCTGCTCCTCGCAGCTGTTTCGACTCTTCACTCCCGCTTCGCAAGGGAATCTGAGCAACATCGTAGTAAGCTATAAATTTTAAGCTTTGACACGGGGGTTTCACAGATTGCCACGGGCTAAAGCCCTCGCAATGACAGGTGTTCGCTTTTAGCATATTATTTATTTAGTAATCTTACCACTATTACTCTGATTAACTTGCCAGGGTTTTTTAAAATACCCGCCCACCGCCTTAAAATACCGCTATTATTGCTTTTCATCTTCATGTATTAAATCTTATTTATTTTCTCACGCAAAATCCCCTGCTATCAGAGGGGATTTTAAATTTATTTAAGATTAAAATCTTTTTTAGAGTCCTAATGACAGGAATTATCCGATCCGGTTGGACAAACCGTGCTATCTAAAGTCCTTAAAGCGTGAGTGATAGAATCTATCCCTGGATTTAATTTTATTCTTGAGTCATTTAAAATTGTTTCAAATGGAGATTTGTTTGTATAACTGCTTGAGTAAAAGTTTTCTGGATTTGCATCAGGCCCCATTGTTATCCATTTATACTTAAGAGCTTCAGAAACCATATTTTCTCCTTGCCCTTCTGTTGTGTTTACCTGTTTTATAGCTTTCACTCCTGTACCATATACAATGTTACTTCTGCCTTTCTGACTAACTATAGATTGGTCTCCCTGAGTCTCAACATAATTTATTCCTTCCGGGTTAATCTGGAGAACATTCGCATCCCAAACTTCGGCCTCTAATACACTGTTCCTGTCTTCGCCCTGCTGCATTATTTGTGCACCGTCAAATGCCTGTGCAAAGCTTAATTTATTATTAACCATTCTTGAGCCTTGCTGTCCTAGTTGGGAATTTGAATTTTCTGTTCTTCCATAATTAAAAGCTCCTTGCTGGTTTATAGTTCCTCCCTCTATAGATATACCATAATTAACAGTTCCCTGGTGGTAAGCCGCTTGAGTAACTTCTCCGCCATCAGAAGCAAAGGCATTAGAGGTTGTTTGATAAACAGTATCAGGGTTATCAGGATCAAGATGATCTCTCATTAAAACTTTTGTTCCTTCACCAAAGGCTGCTGCAAAGTTTTCTCCACCCCTTAATCTCATTTCAAAGTCTGATCCGCCTGTTGCAAGCAAAGCTATATCTCTCCCGTATATTTCTCCGCCAGAGTTACTTGCTCTAATCAATGCGTTTTCTACGTCAAGTGTAATATTTCTTTCATCTTCTATCTTAATAAAATCCTGGTCGCTTCTCTCTCCTAAAGTACCAGCATCCGTAGCAAATATAATTTTTTCACCTTCGCTAGTTCTTCCATTCTTATCGTCATCATTTCCAACGGATATTAGATTGCCGTCAAAACAGAACCATTGGTCATTATGTATTAAATAAGCAGGTTTCATACCTATCATTTGCTCAGGCTCTAGTACTGAATCACCTCTTAAATTATTTTGTTCTCTGTAAGTAGACTGCAATTCTTTAATTATCATGTCATGAATTTTATAGCTACTCATTTTCCCTCCCTATGTTTTTTACTTTCCTGATAAACTATTGAATTGTTCTATGAATTTATTACTGGTAATATCTCGCAATCTGTTCCAAGAGTGTAGTAAAGTCTATTATCGGCTTAAGACTGAAGTTATCAAAGAATCCTGTGCTATACGGGTGCATCCTCATTCCTGAGTAATCCACGTAGCTGCCATAATAGTATGGGTCTCCACGATGTCCTAAAGTCAGCCAGTTATCCAGCATACCATCTGAAACCTGGTTAAACCCGCCGCCGGAATTTACCTGCTTAACCCCTCCGACGTCATATCCTGCAGCCATGTTATAGTAACCTTTCTGGGAAATTAATGAGTTGTCATGATACCCCAGGGTTTCTGCGTAATTAAAGCCTCCATGAAGGTTTTTCTGATATACATTTGCATCATCAGTATAGGCAACTAATTTACTGTAGGGGTTATCACCCTCCTGAAGTGCCGTAGCCCCGCCCTGTACATAAGCTACAGACTCCATGTTATTCTGGTACCTTGAACCCTGTTGCCCGACAAATGCGCCAGGACCTTCAGCTATGCCGTAATTTCTGACTCCCTGCTGTTTTAAAGTTCCTCCGCTTGTAGCAAACCCATTATTAATAGTATCTTCATGATAAGCTGCCTGGATAACGCTGCCTCCCTTCACTGCAGCTCCAGTGAGTGTTGTTTTGCCCCTAAACCACGGAGAATCCGGGTCATGGTCTCTCATTGTAACCTCTGTCCCTTCTCCACTGGCAATTGCCGTGTTATTTCTACCGCCGACACTCATTTCAATTTCAGAACCGTTGTCTGCATAGAGGTTAATATTGCATCCTCTGATTTCACCGTGTGAGTTGTCTGCCACAACGTTCCCATTTATCAGGTCTAATACAAACTTAATTTCATCATCATCATCTTCATCATCACTTTTTTCACCTTCACCTTTAATTTCAAGGTAATCAGCATAAGCTCTTTCGCCTAAAGTACCGGAATCTGTAGCGTATCTGAGCTCTCCTGTATTTACTTTTTTATCTCCGTTAACATCTTCATAAAATGCAGCCAAATTGCCGTCATAAGTATAAAGTTTACCGTCAATATATTCTGTTATGGCCGCTAAGCCCACTTGCTCGGTTGATAAAGTACCAGATCCCTGTAAATTATGCTTATTTCGATAAGCAGCTTGTAAAGTACTTATAACGTCAGCACTAATACTATAACTCATGATATGCTCTTCCCCTATAAAGTCCCTTGTATTTACCCTACTTATTTTTATAAAAACAAATTGTTTTAAAAAATTGCCCCCTGAAAACAAAAAAGCATGTAAAAAATTCATAAAACTTTGCAAAACTATCTGGTAGTGGTATAAAAATACGTGATTTGTCATTGCGAGCCCGGTACCCGCCATGGGCGGGGCGGGCGAAGCAATCCACTTGAGTCTACTTGGTGATGGA
>JANQEB010000128.1 GCA_028278605.1 Candidatus Gastranaerophilales bacterium | reverse complement strand
ATCTTCGCAACAGGTTTTTTACCCAGCACGATCTTTATCCGTCAAACATTTACTAATTCTCTTTAATTTTAACTGGAATTAATCATACAAGCGGGAGTGAAGAGCCGAAACAGCTGCGAGGAGCAGGTGTTGCAGACTCAAACTCATTCTAAGGGCCGAAGGCCCTTGATCTCCTTCAGGGAGGGAGTGCGCGGCAGCGGGAGCTAACGCAGTAGCTCATTCATGGTGGGGGATTTTTGAAAAATTTTTAACCCGTCATTGAGGTTAATTAATTTTTAATCTGGAAAAATTTTTTCAGGGATTTTTGCAGAATTTTGTGAAGAATCAGGCAAAGCTATTCCGTATAGAACTTGAGGCCCTGGAGGTAATGTTGTTTTATTTTCAGGAATCGCCAAGCCATATAGAGGTATAGGTGAAGGTGGAGCTGGTATTTGCGTTGGAGTTAAAATGACAGGTTTAGAAACTTGTGGATAAAAAACCAATGGACTTACCATTTGCGTTTTATATTGAGGCATTACAGTACCTGGGAAAAAGGCATTCATTATTTTAGCTTCCTTATTCTTTTTAATACTATTAATTAAAAACGGGAAATAAAAAAAATTGCCTTATTTACAGATTTTATTTTTTTATAATAATGCAGCTCAAATAAACAGAAATTCCATCCAGCTAACATTAGTTTTTAGCTAACTGGCGACTCGGGTTATATAATTCCGAAAATCTTAAGGTAAATAATAAACGCGGCTGCAATCAAAATTACCCCGCTGAACTTATTAACAGCTCCCGTATAATTCTTAACCGAGCTGAACTTCTTAAACACGGAAGTAAACAGTCCGGCAAACAAAATTATTACGCTCTGCCCCAGAGCATACAAAAATAACATAATAGCTCCCGTGGTCATGTTTGCCTTAAAAGACGCATAAGCCATGATCCCTGCCAGGATCGGGGTTGCGCAAGGGGTTGATGCAAGGGCAAAAGCACCTCCTAATAGTAATGGGTACAAAAACAGGTTGCTGTTATTATTCTGCGGCATCTGCTTAATTATGACCGGCATGGGGATCTCGATTATCTCAAGCAAAGTCAGGCCCATTACAAGAATTAACGATGCCAGGACTAATCCCAGATAAGGATTTGAGTGAAACCCAAGCGTTTTGCCAGTAAACGCGGCGATTATTCCCAGGGTCGTCAGTACCAATGATATTCCGAGGATAAAAAATATAAGCTGAACCGCTGTTTTTTTAGTTGTATTCTCGGAGTATCCACCGATATAGCCGATTACAATGGGTAAAATTCCAAGTGTGCAAGGAGAAACCGAGCTTATTATTCCTCCCGCAAAGACCGCAAACAGAATCCATAACGAAATCTGCCCGGCCTGTTCTGTAAAAATCTGGTTAATAAAACTCTCCATAGTTTCCTGTCCCTATTAGACAACGTACACTTGCTGCACGATGTTATATTTCTAACCTTTTATTTACTAATTACTTCATTTAAGTAAATTTTTAACTGGGTTTTTTGTACATAACCCTCGGTTTTTCTCACAAAACCACCGTTTTTGTCCAGAAAAATAAGCGTGGGAACAACGTTGATATCATATTGCTCAATAAGCTGGTTAACCCGGGCTGTTCTTGTGCTGACATTGTATTTCTGGAAGACCACTTTACCTGAGTATTCCTGTCTTAGAGGAGCAATTTCCCGCTCAAGTTTTTTGCAGTCATAGCACATAGTAGAGCTAAACTGCATAACTTTTGGCATGTTTGCTGCCACGGCTGCATTGGAAATATTGTTTTCATCAGGCGTTTTAAAGAAGTAATATAACGCTAACGGAAGTATAAAAATAACTAAAATAGCTATAGTACTTGATTTTTTCATAAAATTTTTTCTCCTGTGGCCTCTTTTTTTATTTTAATCCTTTTTGGTTAGTAAAGACAAATTATTCTGCTGAATTTTTTGTTTTCCGTTTATAAATTTTTATAGGTAGCAACTTGAGTTATAATAAACCAAATAAACTAAAGTTGTTTACCCCCTGTAAGAGCAATTTTATCGGCCAACGCAAAACCCCTTTTTGCCCGGAAGGGATTTTTGAAAAATTCTTATCAGTCATTAATTGATCACTACCAAATTAACAATACATATACTGGAAAAAAAGAATTTGAAGCATAATTTTATTAGGAAGAGGTCAGAAAAATGATTGGTTATGCTTGCTCAAACTTAACTTTACAACAAAAAGACGGGACAACTCCGGCAAGAAGTTGCAGGATTTCTACTTTATTAAACCAGAAAGACCCGATTCAGTATTGTATTGAACTTGCGCGTCTTAACCTGGCTGATACCTTAAAGATTTTAAAATGGAACAAACAAAACAATATTTATATGTATCGTCTAAGTGCGTCAATGTTTCCTTTTGCTACTCATCCGGATTTTAAATGGAGTTTGGACGCTTTGCAAAAGGAAATTAAACAGGTCGGTGAATTTATCAGAGAAAACCGAATGAGAGCATCTTCTCATTTGCCGCAGTATATAAACCCGGGTTCTCCTAAGCCTGAAGTAGTCCAAAAATCGATTAATGACCTGGAATTTCATACGGATTTTTTTGACAGGATGGAACTTGGAGCTGAGCATAAGATTATAATTCACGCGGGCGGGGTTTATGAAGACCGGCCACTGGCTCAAGAGCGTTTTATAAAAGTTTATAACTCTCTTTCCGATAATGTCAAAAGACGGCTTGTTGTTGAAAATGATGAGAAAAGCTGGACTGTCCGGCAAATTATGAAGATTCACAAGGCAACCGGCATAACAGTTTTGATAGATTATTTACACTGGCAAATTAATCATGAGCAGGACTCTGACTGGGAAACAGACTTAAAGCTCGCTTTATCTACCTGGAAAGAGCGTCCTAAAATTCATTATTCCGAGCAAAACCCTGATAAAAACAGAGGGGCACACTCTTTTTATGTTAAAGACGTAATTACCGGGGAGGAATTTGACACCATGGTCGAGGCAAAAGGCAAGGAACTTGCAATTCTGCCGTTAATAGAGAGGAATATTGCTTAAAACTAATACTTTGATTCATTAGTTTTGCTGAATTACGGTAAATACAGGTTTTTCGACCCGCGCTTACGGATTGCTCGCATAGAGTGAAGGCATGAATGAGACTATGGTGCCGCAAGCGAAGCTAAACTCGTTTAATGCGAGCAACTTATCCAAACAAATGGGAGTACTGCAAAACCGGAATAATAAACCTTCAAAGTGGCAGTTTTCATAAAAGACTGCCTGAGCCGGGAGAATAAGGGGCAATAATATTAAAAACATTTTCCATATTATAAAATTATTATATAATTCATAACTAAGAAGAATTATTTAGCAGGAATTTAATGAAAAATATTGTCTGGCATGAACATAAAATAACCGGAAAAGACAAGGAAAACCAGTTAAAACAAACCCCTTGCGTTTTGTGGTTTACCGGCTTATCCGGCTCAGGCAAGTCCACGATCGCTGTTGAACTGGAAAAACGCCTTTATGAAAAAGGAAAGTTTACAGTACTTCTTGACGGGGATAACATAAGGCATGGCTTATGCTCTGACCTGGGTTTTTCCGTAGAAGACCGGCAGGAGAATTTAAGACGCGTTAGAGAAGCAGCAAAATTGTTTTATGATAACGCTGTTATAACCATGGTTTCCTTTATTTCGCCTTTTGCAGAGGACAGGCAGCTTGCAAGAAAACTGGTCGGAAAAGACTTTATAGAAATCTTTATTAATTGTAATATTAAAACATGCGAAAAACGAGACCCGAAAGGCCTTTATAAAAAGGCGCGCAATGGTGAAATTAAAGGTTTTACCGGGATTGACCAGGCTTATGAAGAGCCGGAATCGCCTGAAATTAAAATAAATTCCGACCAAACCACGCCGGAAGCAGCAGTGGAAATAATAATCAGTTACTTAGTCGAGAGAAAATATATATAGAGTGAAATTATGGACCATTTATCAGAAATAGAAGCACAGAGTATCTACATTTTGCGGGAAGCATACAAGCATTTTGGCAAACTTGGCATGCTCTGGTCAGTAGGTAAAGACTCAACTGTAATGCTATGGTTAACCCAGAAAGCGTTTTTCGGGCAATGCCCATTCCCTCTGATCCACGTGGATACAAGCTATAAAATCCCGGAAATGATTGAGTTCAGGGATAAACTGGTCAAGGAGCAAAACCTGAACCTTATTGTCCATCAGAATAAACAGGCTTTAGAGGAAGGCATGAACCCGGAAAAAGGCAGATTAATCTGCTGTGAGCACCTAAAGACCACTCCTCTTCAAGAAGTGGTTAAGGTATATGGTTTTGAAGGTTTAATCCTCGGTGTAAGACGTGATGAAGAGGGTTCTCGCTCTAAAGAACGAGTATTCAGTGAGAGAGACAGCGATTCAAACTGGGATTACACAGACCAGCCGCCGGAATTGTGGGATCAATTCAAGACAGACTTCAAAAAAGGTAATCATATCAGGATTCACCCCCTGCTTCAATGGCGAGAAGTGGACATTTGGAGATATATCCAGCGTGAAAACATACCTGTAGTCAGTTTATATTTCTCCAAAAACGGCAAGAGATACAGAAGCCTTGGCTGTTACCCGTGTACATTTCCAATAGACTCTGAGGTAACTGATGTTCAGGGAATTATCGAGGAATTAGAGAACACCAAACAGACAGAGCGTTCCGGCAGGGCTCAGGACCAGGAGGACGCATACGCAATGCAGAAATTAAGAAGTAAAGGGTATATGTAATGTCTCAAATAGCTGCACAAATACGGGAAAAACTCAACATAGTGTGTGTTGGCCATGTTGATCATGGCAAATCAACTCTGATAGGGCGGCTTTTGTTCGATACAAATTCCCTGCCCGAAGGTGCAATTGATAAGGTAAAGCGAATTTCCGAGCAGAACGGAAAACCCTTTGAATATGCCTATTTGCTGGATGCTTTTGAGGAAGAACAGAAGCAGGGAATCACAATTGACACGACAAATATCAATTTTTCCACTGATAAAAGGGATTACATAATTATAGACGCGCCAGGCCACAAGGAATTCCTGAAAAACATGATCTCAGGAGCCTCCAGCGCAGAAGCAGCACTGTTAATGATTGATGCTCAGGAGGGAATCCAGGAGCAGTCAAGAAGACACGGCTATATTCTTTCACTTCTGGGCATCAAAAAAGTGTTTGTAATCCTCAATAAAATGGACCTGGTTGACTACTCAGAGAGCATATACTATGAAATCCGCCGAAACTTTGACAGGTTTCTCAGTAATTTAAACATTTATCCTATAGAATACATCCCGGTATCCGCTTTTAACGGGGAAAACATCGTATCCAAGTCTGATAATCTCAACTGGTACAAAGGAGTAAATATTATTGAGGCGTTGGATTTAATACAAAAAGACCCGGAACCGGAAGATAAACCATTAAGATTCCCTATTCAGGATGTTTATAAGTTTGATAACAGGCGAATTATTGCCGGCAGAATAGAAGCCGGGACTTTAAACGTTGGCGATGAAATCACAATAAGCCCATCAGGCAAAACAACAAAGGTTAAATCCATAGAACACTGGCCAATACCTTATGATAAAAATCACGTTTCAGCGGGGATGTCAGTTGGAATCACTGTTGAGGATGAGTTTTTCAATAAGCGTGGTGAAGTACTATCCCACAGCCACAATAAACCACAGTCAAGCAACCTGTTTAACGCAAACATATTCTGGATGGGCAACACTCCTTTAGTAAAAAACAAAACATATAAGCTAAAACTAACTACTCAAGAAGTTCAATGTGAAGTATTTTCAATAAATGCAGTTATTGATTCGTCAAATCTTAACTCTTCAGAAACTTTTAGCGAAGTAAAGAAGAATGAAGTCGCTGAAATCACAATTAAAACCAGGGAAAAAATCTGTTTTGACGAGTTCGCGGAATTCAGAGGGACAGGACGGTTTGTAATTGTTGATGATCTCAACGTTACAGGCGGCGGAATAGTTCTAAAAACTGATGATACATTAAAAAATCGTGTTCTTGAACCAAAAAGTACAAGCTTAAAGCCGCGTGCAAGGCTAATAGCAAGAGCACAAAAAGAAGAAAGACTCCGGCAAAAAGCAAGGGTCATATGGCTCACGGGGCTTACGGGTTCAGGCAAAAACGAAATCGCAATAAAGCTTGAGAAAAAGCTGTTTGAGCTGGATAAAAGTGTTTGCTACCTTGATTCTGCGAATTTAAGATTCGGAATCAGCTCTGACCTGGAGTTTAATGAAGAGGGAGCCTATGAACAAACCCGCCGCATAGCTGAAATCGCTAATCAGTTCATTAATAACGGTATTATAACCGTGGTTACCTCAATTAGCAGGTACAAAAAAGCGCGGGAACTGGCAAGGGAAATCATTGGAACTGATGATTACCTTGAATTTCATATCGAAGCAACGCCGGATGTGATAAAAGCCCGTTCCTCAAAGGCTATGTACGAATTGGACGGTAATAAAGACTTAGAGCTGTTGTATGAGAAGTCTGATTACCCGGTGCATTCACTGTTCATAGAAGATGCAGAGTTTAACTGCGACGAAAAAGTTGATTTAATTCTCGACCAAATCAAAAATTTACTGTAAAAATGGATATTTTAATTTTAATTTGCCTTGCAGCAGTAATAGTTTTACTTGTTAAAAACATTTTTGAGCCTGCCCTGGTATTTTTTGGCCTATTGATTTTCTATTTCCTGCTGGGCTTAATTGATACAAGGGAATTTCTCGGCAGTTTTGTTAACCAGTCAATTATAATACTGACACTGTTGATCATAATTGCTGATGTACTTGCAAGAACACAGATTACAACCATCATATGCCGCTTGCTGGGTACCGGCAAGCGGCATATCTTTGCAACAGGCCTTACTGTAGGGGCATTATCGAGTTTCCTGAGCAACACCCTTGTTGTCCAGATGTTTATCAAACTCCTTGATAAGCGTGAATTTAAGGGTAAACTGCTGCTTCCGATATCTTACATAGCCATTCTTGGCGGGACAACCACGTTAATCGGGACCTCAACAAACCTTATAGCAAACGGGTTCATGGCTGATGTCGGTCTTAAACCATTTAGCTTCTTTGATTTTGCATATGTCGGAGTGCCTTTATTACTGGCAGGACTGCTATATCTGACGTTATTCAGCAAAAAAATCCTTAAGCATAAGGAAAATGAGCCCCTTGAAGATGACCAGGATTATTTTTTAGAAGCCAGAATCCTTCCTGAGTCCTCATTAATCGGTAAAACTATTATGGAAAACGGGCTAAGAAACCTTGAAAACCTTTTCCTTACCGAGATAATCAGGCATAACAGGTTGATATCGCCAGTAAGGCCAAGTGAAATCCTGGTAGAAAACGATATTCTTGTGTTTACCGGCGATGTTAAAAACGTAAAGGAACTTCAGAGGTTCGATAAACTTCAGATATTTGAGCAAAAAGACGATGTTCTTTCGCAAAACCTTGTGTTGGCAGTGCTTTCGCATAAATCTGCGCTGGTAAACAAGAGAATTAAGGACTGCGACTTCAGGAACAAGTTCAACGCCGCAATCGTTGCTATAAAGAGAGAGGGCGAAAAACTCGGCGGAAAAATCGGGGAGATTTCTCTAAAAGCAGGAGATAACCTTGTTTTAGCTATTGGAGAATGCTTTTTGCCCGGCCGTGATGTAAAAAACAATTTCTATCTGCTTAACGACCTTACAACTGTGAAAAAATTCGACATGAAAAATTCCATTTTTATCTTTATGTCTTTTATAGTAACGGTTATCATATCTGCAGCAGGTGTAATCAGTCTGATCAAGGGACTTTTTATGCTTTTATTCCTGTATATGCTTATTGGATATACTTCTTTTAAGGATATGCTTAAAAATACCAATTTAAACCTCATCATACTGCTTGGCTCAGCGCTTGGAATCTCCAAAGTGCTTGTTACAAACGGAGCTTCAGATATTATATCTGATGCGGTTCTCTACATCAGTCAGAATATAGGCGTTTATGGAACTTTCATTGTCGTATATTTCCTGTCCTTAATCCTGACAGAGCTAACTTTAAACGCTTCTGCTGTGGCTATTGCGTTTCCGGTTGCATATCTTACTGCAACCGCCCTGGGAGTAAATCCTATGCCGTTTATTTTTGCTGTAACCTTTGGTTCAAGCGCAAGTTTCCTTACTAAATTCGGGTATCAGACAAATATGCTTGTTTCAGGAGCAGGAAACTACAAACCAGGCGATTTTATCAAGCTGGGGCTGCCGCTGTCAATTATTTACAGCGTTATAGTGCTGGTTTTAGTGCCAATGTTTTTTAAATTTTAATGGGGAAAATTATGATTGAACAAGTAAAAAAAATTGCCCATGAAGCAGCAGATGCGATTTTAGAAGTTTATAAAAGCGTAGACCCGGACGTGAAATATAAAAAAGATGATTCACCGGTTACAGAAGCTGACATAGTTTCTAATGAGATAATAATAAAAGGGCTGAAAGCATTTTCTGACATTCCGATACTCTCAGAGGAAACTGAAGTTGACTACGAGGAAAGGAAAAACTGGAATCAATTCTGGCTGGTTGACCCACTGGACGGAACAAAGGATTTTCTGGTTAAAAATAACCAGTTCACAGTTAACATTGCTCTTATTGAAAACAGAAAACCTGTCCTGGGAGTGGTGTTAATTCCGGCAGAAGGGCTATGTTACCGGGCTGAAAAAGAAAAAGGCGCATTTAAAAACGACGAGAAAATTTATAATAACTCAACCAGACCTGACTTAATCGGCAGCGACAGCAATTTCCATTCAACTGAGCAGACAAAGGCTTTTTACGCAAACTACAATGTTAATAACATAAAGAGATATGGCTCAGCACTCAAGTTTTGCAAGCTGGCAGAAGGTGAAATTGATGTTTATGCAAGGCTTAACGGGACTATGGAGTGGGATACTGGGGCAGGGCATATCATAATGAACGAGGCCGGCTGCAAAATCATTGATGTGCAGACAAAACAGGAGATTGTTTATAACAAGCAAATCCTGAGAAACAATCATTTTATAGCGTGCAGAAACGGCCTTAATTTTGAATAAGCTCTGAAAGGCTTTCAACAAGGTAATCCAGATCAGCTTTTTCGTGTAAAGCCATTGTGCATATTCGTATACGAGGAATTGCAACAGTCGGCGGCCTTATTGCGGAAGCCATGATATTATATTTCTCAAGCAGTTGGTCTGATACTCCGGATGTTTCATTAATATCATCAAATTTTATGCAGAATATCGCGGATTCTGAGGGAATCAGGTTAAAATTTTGAGCTGTTAGTTTGCTCTTAAGGTAATCTATGTTTTTATAGAGCTTTTTTCTAAGCTTACGGGCTTTCTTAATTATCTCAATAGCCTCAATTGACGCTGCTATTGACGGAATCGCCGGGGCTGTTGAGTAGATAAAAGACCTTGATTTATTTACCAGGTAATCTATCAGGTCATTGCTTCCGGCGATATAACCCCCTTTAGAACCTGCTGCTTTGCTTAAAGTTCCCATCTGAATATCAATTTTATCCGCTATGCCTAGTTCATGGGCTAATCCTTCTCCGTTAGGGCCATATATACCGAAAGCATGGGCTTCATCAACAAACAAAACTGCCCCGTATGTTTCTTTTAGTTTAGCAATTTCTTTTAAAGGTGCCCTGTCTCCGTCCATGCTAAAAATCGAGTCGGTAACTATGACGTTTAACCTGTACTTATGATGGTTTTCGCTCAGCAACCTTTCCAGTTCAGCCGTATCACAGTGCTTATAAATGAATTTTTGAGCCCTGGAAAGCCTTATGCCGTCAATTATGCTTGCATGATTGAGCTCATCAGAATAAACAGCGTCGTCTTCCCCCAGAAGCGCAGATAAAGTGCCAAGATTTGCGTTATATCCGCTGGAAAATACAATTGCCCGCTCTGTTCCCTTGAATTGGGCTATCTGTTCCTCAAGCTGAGCGTGAAGTTCATGCGTTCCCGAGATTAATCTTGATCCTGTAGAACCCACCCCATACTTTTTTACCGCCTCAGAAACCGCTTGTTGCAGCCTGGGGTCTGCTGCCAGGCAAAGGTAATTATTGGAAGAAACCTGGATAACCTTTTTGCCGTTGTATTTTACATACGGGCCTGAGCGCGACGAAAAAATCCGGAGCCGCCTATATAAGCTGCTACACTTAATTTGCTCTATGTTATTAGCCAGAAACTCGTAAAAATTCAATTTTTTACCCAACACTACCTGAACTTATATAATTATAAACCAGGCATTTTTTATTTTTTGTATTTTTTGAAATTATCTCAAAATCCCCACCCACAGCCACCCTTAACTGCAATAAGTAATACAAGGGATTAATTGAGTTTACTATGTGATAATGTTAACACAGGTGATATACTAAAAATGCACGAGAATTAAGAAAAAATTCAATGATAGAACAAATTATAAAAAAAACTGAGGAACTTGAAAGTCATCTGATAAGCATAAGAAGATACCTTCATCAAAATCCTGAATTATCAAGCAGGGAAATTAATACCGCAAATTATATCCATAAAAAGCTTTTTGAAGCAGGGCTTGAGTCCTGTATTCTAAATACAACGGTCGGCCCTGCTGTGATTGGACATTTAAAAATTGATGACACCAAAGAAACCATTGCTTTTCGTGCAGACATGGACGCTCTTCCGCTTAATGACTGCAAAATCAAGGCGTATGCATCAAAAAACCAGGGCATAATGCATGCCTGCGGACATGACTTTAATATGACCTGCATCCTGGGAACAGCATTGGTGCTTGCCTCAGTTAAAAAAGAGCTGGATGTAAACATAAAATTTATTTTCCAACCCTCTGAAGAAAGCTCTGTAGGCGGTTCAGAAGCGTTAATCCGCGAAAAAGTTATGGATGGGGTCGATGTTATCTGGACAATTCATGCCCAGCCATCTTTGCAGGCAGGGAAAATAGGTATCAGGTACGGCCCTATAACTTCTTCAACAGACGCTTTTACTATTATGGTAAGAGGTAAAGGCGGTCATTCAGCAAGGCCAAATAGAACAGTTGATGCAATCTACGTTGCTAACCAGGTTATTAGCTGTTTATACTCCAGTATTCCCAGAAGTATTGACCCTCTAAACCCATTTGTGATTTCTGTAGGACAAATTCACGCCGGCACAGCACCTAATATCATCGCTGAAACCTGTGAAATGCAAGGAACTGCAAGGGCTTTTGATTCTGAAGTCAGGGAAAAAGTCCACGATTTAATTAAAAAAAGAGCATATACAATTGCCCAGGCATATGATGCCGCGGTTGATATAAAATGGGAATTAGGCCCGCCGCCTGTGATTAACGACCGTATACTGACCTATTTAACCCAGACAACGGCAGCTTCAATCATTGGCGAAGATAATGTGGTAAAAATTCAAAAACCAAGTATGGGAGCAGAAGACTTTTCCAGGTACCTGAAATACGCACCCGGAATGCTTGTAAGAATAGGAACAGGCGGAGAAGAGACTTCCTATCCGCTGCATAGCTCTATGTTTGATGTGGATGAAAGAGCAATTCTGCATACAGTGAAGCTTTTATCCGGAATCTGTATAAATTTCCAGAAAAATGTATGTGAAGCAAGGGACTATATAAAGAGCTTCTCTTTTGGTCCGGGATTTAAGAATTAAGATTAAACTTCAACAGAAACTTTTGTAGACTTCCTGCCTCTTTTTGATAGCTTTTCCCTGTTTTGTCTTTGGACTTCTTCAGTTATATTGAGCTTTTTTGCTATCATATCAAGATGACTTTTATATTCACTAAAATCAATATCTTTTTCTTTTAAAAATTCCAGAATTATTTTTATGCCGATTATATTTATTCCAAGCTCTCTTGACAGATACTGCACAAGCTTGCCTTTTTCTATATCATTTATAGAATATAACCTTCTGTTTTTTGGGGACCTGGCAGGCACAAGAATCTCTTCGTCATTGTAAATACGAAGTGTTCTCTGGTGTACCTGAAGAATATCTGCAACAACACTAATCGGAAAAACCGGCTTATCCGGCGCAATCTCATCCTGCCTTTTACTTAACAATTCTTTTGTCATTTTTTTCTCCAAAAATCACGCTATAATTAGACATTTTCGTTTAAAACGATTAACAGCTATCAAAATTTAAAAAATTATTATTTATCAACATAACACTTTGTATTTTCTAAAAAATTTCAAAATTATTTCTAAAATATATAATTTGTTAATTTTTTATAGAAAACCCTTAAAAAAATAACATCTAAAATCCTTCCTCTTCAAATTTAAAGCTATATCCGACCCCATATATAGTCTCAATTAATCCGGCATATTTTCTTAATTTTTTCCTGAGCCTGTTAACAAGAATATCTATTGACCTGTCTCCGCGCTCATAATAGTTTTCATAGATCTCTTCCAGGATTTGTCCCCTGCTAAAAACTTTCCCGTGCTTTTTAGCCAGAAAATAAAGCAGCTTAAATTCAAGCGGGGTAAGGTCAATAAGCTTTTTATCCAGGTAAGCTTCATAAGCATCAGGGTTAATTTCAAGCCCGCCATATTTAAGAATATTTTCATTATTATTTGCGGATACTCTATTAGATTTGAATTTTAAACAGGCTTTAACTCTGGCTACCAGGATTTTTTCATTAAACGGCTTTATTATATAATCTGCACATCCAAAGTTAAATGCGTTTAAAATATCATATTCATCGTTTCTGTTAGTCAGAACGATAATTGGGATATCAGCGGTCTCTTTAAATTCCTTAATTTCCTTACACAACTGAAGGCCGCTTAAGTCAGGCAGTATAAGGGACATTAAAATAACATCAGGTTTATTTGTTTTAATTTCTTTAAGCGCACTGAGCCCGGAGTAGAATTTTTGTACTTTGAAATTTTCCTTTGAGAAAATATTTTCTAATAGATCAGCAAGCTCTTTTTCGTCTTCAATTATAAATATTCTTTCTTTCATCATTTCCAGCTAAGTTGTCTAAATTAACCCCTTCTTTAATATAAATAAACAGCAGAAAAATTATAAAATTTAATGAGGCTAAACATGTGAGTACTAACCATATATTAAACTAAACATATGATAAACTAAACAGTATTATTAAATTTTCTTTACTTATCTTATTTTAGGGCTTAATTTTTATGAGCGGCAGCCTGAATTCTGGCTATTGCTCTTGCCAGGGCAGCCTGTGCCCTATTCATATCAACATCAGCCGCCCCTGTTCTCAATAGGGCTTCAGCTCTTTCTTGCGCGGCTTTTGCTCTTGTAACATCGATTTCTTCACCAAGCTCTGCGGTATCCGAGAGAATTGTAACTGTATTTCCCTTTACCTGAATAACCCCGCCCATAGTGGAAACATATTCTTTTTTATTATCAGTCCTGTATTCGGTTACGCCGATGTCAAGGTCTGTCATATATGGAATATGGCCCGGCAATATGCCAAATTCCCCTTCAATACTTTTTGAGTAAACAGAATCAACCTGCTCATCTACCAGAATTTTTTGCGGGGTAATAATTTTCAGGTTAAGCTTTTTTGACATTTTATTATCTCTCGTAAAAATTATGCTTCTGCAAAGGTTTTAGCTTTTTCTCTGGCTTCTTCTATTGTGCCTACCATATAAAAGGCTTGTTCAGGAAGATCATCATGCTTTCCTTCAAGGATTTCCTTGAAGCCTTTAATTGTATCCTCAAGTTTTACGTACTTACCGGGGGTTCCGGTAAACTGTTCAGCTACGAAGAATGGTTGGCTGAGGAACCTTTGAAGCTTTCTTGCTCTTGCGACAGTAATTTTATCTTCTTCTGAGAGTTCATCCATACCCAGAATTGCGATAATATCCTGTAAGTCCTTGTATTTCTGGAGAACCCGTTGCACTCCATGCGCTGTTTCATAGTGCTCTTCGCCGATAATTTTCGGGTCAAGCACCCGGCTTGTGCTTGCAAGAGGGTCAACCGCAGGATAAATTCCCAGCTCAGAGATTTGCCTGGAAAGAACAGTTGACGCATCCAGGAAGGAGAAGGTTGTTGCGGGTGCCGGATCAGTTAAGTCATCTGCCGGCACGTAAATTGCCTGAACTGATGTAATTGAACCTTCTTTTGTACTTGTAATTCTTTCCTGAAGTTCTCCCATTTCCGTTGCCAGTGTTGGCTGATAGCCTACCGCACTTGGCATACGCCCCAGTAGTGCTGATACTTCCGAACCGGCCTGTGTAAACCTGAATATGTTGTCAATAAACAGGAGAACATCCTGCTTAGCTTCATCCCTGAAGTATTCTGCGGTGGTTAAAGCTGTAAGGCCGACCCTCATTCTTGCTCCCGGAGGTTCATTCATCTGGCCGTAAACAAGAGCAACCTTATCAAGAACTCCTGATTCTTTCATTTCAAGCCAGAGGTCGTTTCCTTCCCGTGTTCTTTCGCCAACACCGCCAAAAACAGAAACTCCACCGTGTTCCTGGGCGATGTTGTGGATTAATTCCATAATAACAACGGTTTTACCTACACCGGCACCACCGAATAGCCCGACTTTTCCGCCTTTTGGATAGGGTTCAAGAAGGTCAATAACTTTAATTCCTGTTTCAAAGATTTCAACGTCTGTGTTTTGGTCCTGCAATGTAGGAGCTGGCCTGTGGATTGGAAATCTTTTATCGCTATCAACCGGTCCTGCTTCATCAACAGGATTGCCAAGAACGTTTAAAATTCTTCCCAGTGTGCCGTTACCAACCGGTACACTGATTGGCCGGCCTGTGTTAATTACTTCCATTCCTCTTTTAATTCCGTCTGTAGATGACATTGCAACGGATCTTACCCTGTTATCTCCCAACAGTTGTTGAACTTCTGTTATCAGGTCAGGATTTTCCTGTCCCGGTAAAGCATTTTGAATAATTAAAGCATCGTATATTTCCGGCAACTGGCCTGCCGGAAACTCCACATCTATTACCGGGCCTATAACCTGGGTTATTTTTCCGATTGTTTTTTCTTCAACAGAATTAGACATTTTTTTCACCCCGATCCAGAATATTAAATCTCCTTATTATTGTTTACCATAAATTTTTTCTATTACCAAATTTGTTAATCATTTTAAACTTGAATTGCTAAATAACTCGAGTCGCGAATTAGCCAAAACCGTCATTGCGAGGAGTGAAACGATACTTCGGCTTCGCTCAGCACAGGCTCCGCAATCTATAAAAACATTTCAGTTATATGGATTGCCACGTCGGGCACAAACCCTTCAGCGAAGGGTTTGTGCCCTCCTCGCAATGACATAAGGAAAATTAATTAACCTGAATCTCTAAATAACCCCAATGACGGGTTAAGAATTTTTCA
>JANQEB010000069.1 GCA_028278605.1 Candidatus Gastranaerophilales bacterium | reverse complement strand
AAATGCAAAAAAATGCAAGTTTATCTCAACTCGGATTTATACCTGTATTATAGACAGTGTAAGGCTTTCCCCGCTACTTCCCCCAATTATTTTTGCATATTAAAGTACAAGTACAATGGGATATAAACATATAGGATACAGGCGATGAAACCGTATCCCTTAACAAAAAATGGCTCTCTATTATACACGAGTTCAGAACTTGGTTAATAGAAAATGTAGCATAACTTATTATCTTTTCATACTATAATTTATAAATATTTCACAGTTAAAAATACATTTTAACTACTTAAAAAATGCTGTCCAAAGATAATGGAGATATGTGGATATGACGTCTTTAATGAAGAGTGATTTAAAAAGACGTGTAGATAAGATTTCATTAATACAGGCTAATTACTTGATGCCTGCCTATGAAGCTATCATAAATTCAATTCAATCTATAGAAAAAAATGAAGAGCTTGCCACCACTCAAGACGGAATGATTGAACTACTTTTTGACAGGAAATCTAAAAAGCAGGTGCAGCTAGATTTTCAGACAGAAGAAGAATTAAGAAACCTCCCGGTAATGAATGTCGAAATTGTAGATAACGGTACCGGCTTTAATAAAATTAATTTTGATTCTTTCTTGACCTACGATTCTCCTTTGAAACAAAGTTCAGGGGGTAAAGGGACTGGTCGTCTGCTTTGGCTAAAGGCTTTTGATAGTGCTGAGATAGAAAGCTACTATAAGGAAGAAGATAAATGCTATAAAATAAAATTCCTTTTTTCTATAGAAAAAGGTGGTGTCGATTCGGACTTTGTGAAAATAGAGCAAGTCCCCTCTGATAAATTTAAATGTAAAACAATTATAAGATTAATTGGACTAAAAGAACAGTACCAGGAGCAATACAGTCAGAGCCTGCAATCATTAGGCAAGAAAATAATAAATCATTTTATTTCCCATTTTGTTAATAAAGAAAAGTGCCCCAAAATAGTAATTAAAGACAATTTTGAATCTGAAAATCTTAACTCCCTATTTAAAGACAGCCTTATAAAGGAGCATATCGAACATTCAACTTTTTCTATAGGGAAATTAAATTTCAACTTACATTATGTAAAACTTAAGCCACTTGTGCGGGGACTGCATAAGCTGCATTTTTGCGCAGATTCAAGGGAAGTATACAGTATAACCTTAAAAGATTATATACCTAACCTTGCCAGTAAACTAACCGACAAAGAAACGAATGAAGATTTCTATTATCAGATATTTATGTCCGGCAAGTATTTAGATGATTATGTTGACGATTCAAACAGGTCAAGATTTATCTTTGATGATTCAAACCTATTAACTAACCAGAATTTAATAACAGAAGAAGCTGTAAAAAACATTAAAGAACATATTAACAAGCAACTTGAGGAGATTGAAGAGGCTAAGTACAAAACTGTAAAGGCCTATATCTTAAAAAATAGCCCTCAATACAGAATATTATTGAATGATAAGTACAAAAAACAACTTAAAAACATTCCCCCAAACTTAAAAGGGAAAGAACTGGACTTAAGGCTATACGATGAATTTTATAAAATAGACAGAGAAGCAAAGAAGAAAACAAGAGAGCTCTTATCAAAAAAGCCCGGCAATGAAGATGATGCTGATTTTTTAAATAATAAATTAAATGAATACATCGATGCGATAAGCGAGGTAAGTAAAGCCAAACTTTCTGATTATGTTGCCTACAGAAAATCTGTACTTGACTTATTATCAAAACTACAGAAGCAAAAGAATAACGGAAAGTACCCTCTTGAAAAAGCAATACATGAGATAGTTTTCCCCATGAATAAAACTTCTGATGATATAGACTATGAAAAACATAATTTGTGGGCAATAGATGAAAGGCTCTCATATCATTCATATTTAGCCTCCGATAAAAAGTTTAAATCTATGGACGTAATTGATTCTAATTCCGGGAAAGAACCAGACATTATAATATTTAATCGCCCAATAGTACTTACAGATAACGAAGAGAAGATAAATACTATAACAATAATTGAGTTCAAAAGGCCTGAACGTGATGACTATACTGATGATGATAATCCTTTACAACAAATAATTAATTATGTTAAGGATTTGAGAGAGTCCAAGGCTAAAGATAAAGATGGAGAAACTATTACAATAAACTCTAATACTCCTATTTATGCTTATCTAATAACTTCCTTAACTCCCAAAATGATTAACTTGGCCAATGATTCAGGCTACCTTACATCATCACCTGATAATTCCGGCTACTTTGGATTCCATCCTCGGCATTGTATCTACTTTGAAATAATATCTTACAAGAAGATGATTCAGGACTCAAAGGACAGGAATAGAATCTTGTTTGATAAACTTAATTTATAAACTCATGTCCCCGCATGCCTTTCCGGCAAACGTTCATTTTGAGCATGATAGCAGCCTCATACGTATGGGGTTGATTTCCGACATGCTAACCGCCATGAAATCAATTTTGTTCATGTTCTCGTCCATTCTCGCATGTCTGTTAGGACAAATAAAGTCTTTTCCATTAAAAATCTTTGCTCATATGCCCACCCTCGACATCTCTTTGGTATTTAACCCTTTCAAGTGATTTCTCTGCTTCTTTTATTTCTTCTTCTATCTGTTTGAGAAGTTTATTTTTAGCATACATTCCTGTATGATCGTCTGTTTGCCGCCTGATTTCTACTTTGACCTCTTCAATCAATTTTTCTCTTGTACTTTTAGCTGCCGAAAGCGCTGTATTAAAAAACTCTTCGTCTGTTATTTCCTTTTTCTTACGAGTGATGTTTTCACTAAACAGCTCTTTTGCATAGTCCTCTACCCTTAGCTGCAATAAAGATTCCAGCTCCTTTTCTTTACAAGCTAAAAAAGATTTAGCTATTTCTTCTTTATCGGATACCTTTACTTCTTCAAGTCGTTTCTTTTTATCTGTTAATTCCCTTTTAGCTTTTCTTACAGCCGGGTTGTATTCAACAAACCAGAAGCAATGTCCTAAAATAGAAGGCATTGCTAAAGTTAATAGCCCAAGGCCAATAACAATAATAATATAAGGTGTTTTAGGAATTACTGCCATCAGTATTGCTCCAACCGCATAAATAAAAAATATTATTGAGGCCACTTGAAACAGCCTTACCATGAAACTCGTCATAATATAATCCTTAAAGTTCCACGCTGGACTTAATAACAGCGTTAAATATCTGGTTGGAGTTTACTATTGCCGGGTCACCCTTTCTCCAAATTCCCCAAGGTATTAAAGTTAAACCAACACCAAGAACGCTCAAAAATATACCGCTAATCCTATGGTGCTGGCCTTCTTTCACAACATTAAAATTAACCTGATGCTCATTACCGTCCACGTCAGTTATAGTACCTTCCCTGATTTCAATGTAGCCCGGGCCTCCATGATGACGGCCTTTCTTTGCAGTAGCTACATTGGCCAATCCTACAGTGCCTTTTTCAAAGAATACTTTATCATTATGAGTAACATCTTTTACTACCCTGATTGAAATAATATCACCTTCACTCAAATGGTCGCCGTTAACTCTTGAAGTAACTGAAACAGGGATGATTGTCCCTGCTGACAGGCTTTTAGCAAACGCCAGCCCTGAATTAAACCATATAAGACTGAAACAAATAATCCAGACTATAACATTTCTTCCCATTGCTTATCTCCTTTCCCATTTCTTGTATCAACGGTAAACAATTCCTGAGAGTCAGGAATTGAAAAATTAATTTTTATGTATGGCCTTTTGTTTACAATAGAATCTGATTTTGTTGCGATGACTCTAATATCTGCACTCTGGTATGGCATAAGCCTATTAGTTGCAGCCTGTTCTTGTAAAAACTTTTCGCTTTCGTTTTTGGCTGGCAGGTTTTCTTTTATATCAAAGCTGGCGGCTAATGGTAAGGCCGCTAATGATATTCCAAAGGTAGGAAAGGCAAATAGCCCGGCAAGAAAACTTATTGTTATATTCTGCCAAGTTACTTTTTTAACTTTTTTAAATGCCTCTTTATCATCAAGGGTGTTGAAGGTCTGAACTCCTGTAATTACTATAGGAAACTCATTCTTGTTAGTTATATTAAAGGTATAACCAGCATATTTCTCATCAAGGTTACTGGTAAAAGTATTTTTGTATACTTTAATTTCAATCTTATCCGCTAGATTTTCATCAGTACTATAATTAAAGTCGGCTGTATCGACTTCTTTAAAGGATGTAAAAACAGTATTAGTATTGTTATACCCTGCAATAAAGTTGCTGACATCTTCACTATAAGGTTCTTCAAGGTGTCCATCATCAATGTCTATACATTTATATCCTGACTTTTTCAAATTTTTAACAATAAGCTGATGTATCCTGTTAGAACTAAAATCATTTCTTATAAAAAGCAGGGTATCCCCCTTATACTCATCAACTTTGAGGGCTACATAATCTTTCTCTCCAAGCAGATTACCCATATATCTTGGCCTAATATAGAAATATCCATTCTCAAGGTCTTTTCTATGTACCTTATGCTTTTTATAGGTTATATATTCATCAATGTTTTTTATAACTTCTTGTTTTGTGGCGTGCTCTACTTCGTAAACATCTTTAAGCGTGAAGCATAAAGCCGGTTGAATCCCTAAAAGGGATACTATCAAAAAGGATGCGATAATTTTTTTGTACATTTCTTCTCCTTTACGTACTGAATAGTAACTTAATAAATACCAAACAATAGTTTATATGTAAATAAATTATTAAATTTAATGAATAGTTTTTATTTCTATATAAAATTATAATTACATACTTCTATCTAGTAATGGCAAGGGGTCAGGGGTAAAATCCATATTAAAGTTCTACTTGTTAGTAGAATTAAAAGGATTTTATTTATGAAATATGACCCAGATAAACCCATATTCCCTATACATGTAGCTGCACAGATGGTAGCGGTAACTACCAAGATGCTAAGGATTTATGAAGAGGAAGGTTTGATAACACCTGCCAGAGAAAAAGGCAGGAGGCGGTATTCCCAAAACGATGTTGACTATATCGGCTGCCTCCGGGATTTGATGAAGGAAGGTTTCAGCATCAACAGCCTGAACAAAGTATTTAATTTTATAAAGCACTATGAGCAGGAAGGCTTCCCGGAAACTAAAGCAGAATTATTGTGTGCAATGAAAACGTTTGAATAAAAAAACAGAACGTTCTGTTAGGTAGTGGGTTATCGTAGGTTTTTTATAAAGTCAGGTCGAACATATGACCAGTTATTTTCTAAAAAAGAACTACCTTTGTCGGTTATATGATAACCTTGACCTTTTATTTCAAGTAAACCGATTTCAACAAGTCTTTTGATAATAGTCTTTACCTGCCGTTCATTTAGAAAAAACAAGCTCTCGTAAGCTGTTTGCCTATACAAGTCATTATGTTGTGATATACGGGGCTTGGCTCCTCTAAAGAAGGCTGTTAAACCACCTATTGTCATAGGTCTTGCTATTTCTGTTACTCCGTGGAGTATGATACGGGCAAGGGCCCGCTCTAAATCTTGAACAATTTCTTCGTAATTCACTATGCACATACTTGTTCCTCCTTTCTTATAAAGTTATTAAGGTATTCCACCGCCTCGTTCGCCTTCTTTGCTGCGGAAAAAATACAGTTCTTATCATTTTTTAATAGCTCTAACCAGCTTCTGACATATGCAGCGGTGTTATCTATATCAGTCTTAAGGTTATACTCTGAAAGCAAGAAGCCGGAACCGATTTCAGCGATTAATTCCTCGAAAGCTAATTCCTGACTAGTCTTTATATCTAACCTGTCAAGCCTACTTTTGTTCCCGCTCCAATGTACAAGCTCATGTGCTAATGTCGAGTAGTAGTCTTCATTGCTATGGAATTTGGACTTGAAAGGTAAGTTAATAAAGTCGTCAGTATTGCTGTAGAAGGCTTTTTCGCCGTGGTGTTTTATGACAGCCCCGCAATTATCCAGTAACATCCGAAAATCTGGTATGTCTTTTATATCTTCGTTATTTGTATCTATGTCTACATCTTCAACTTGCGATAAGTTAAAAACATAATAATACTTTATGATAGGGATACATTTAACTTCTGTCTCACCGTTACTATTTGTTTCTTTCTTCTCCAGAAGTTTATAAAAAATGATGGGGCAGCCGCTTTCTCCCTTGCGCACACTGCCTTTAAGCTCTTTTGTTTGTTTAAAGGTCAGCCAGTAATGGGATGTGTACCCCTTTTGCATCATTTCGAGCCAAAGTATGAGTACATTTATGCCTGAGTATCTGTGCCTTGAATGAAAATTCATAGGGAATGCAAACGGTGAACGCCATGGAACGATGTTATTCTCAAGGGCATCAATGATTTTGTCTGTAATATCCTGTTTAATATCTTTCATAAAATTCTCCTTATTTTGCTTTTAGTACTTGAATGAATATGCCTGTGGCTATACTGCGGAAGGATTCTTCTTCTTTTAGCTCCGGCATCTTGGCTTTGACCTGTTTGTAAGTGTGGGCATACAAGTCAATGAGTTGTCCTGCCTCGTTGGACAGTTTCTTTTTGTGTTCGTCATTCCACGGCTGCCATCCGTCAAACATAGAGTATGGGTCGGTGTTTGTGGATTGCTGTGTGTCGGGTGATGAAACGAGTGAATACTTGTCATCATCAGACCTTATCAGCGTAACTTTTTGGTTTTTCTTTAAGGACTGGAGTTCGGCATTGCCGGGGTCGCTCCAGTACTTTACCTCAGCGCCTTTGTCGGTTAGGAATACTACGTTACAGCGCTTGCCA
>JANQEB010000060.1 GCA_028278605.1 Candidatus Gastranaerophilales bacterium | reverse complement strand
GCGGGCGAAGAATCTCATTACCTGAGATCCTTCGGCCACCCCCCACCATGGGTGGGGTGGGCTCAGGATGACGGACAAAATTAATTTAACAGAGTACTAGGAAGCTTTTTCTTCCGGGTCATGCACTGCTAATTCAAGAAATTTTTCAAACACTTCCCGGTTAAACTCTTTTTTAAAATCAGTAATCATAATTTGAATAACCCTATGGCCGGGAATCCCCTTTTTATAAACCCTGTCAGATACAAGAGCGTCATAAATATCGACGACATTTGTTATTTGTGAATATTTATTAATTAGCTTTCCTTGCAACCCGTTAGGATAACCCTTGCCTGCAAATTTTTCGTGATGGTCAAGAGCAACCCGCGCAATCCTGTCAGGAATCTCAAAATTTTCTTTGATATACCTGTACCCGAGGCTTGTATGCCGTCTCATAATCTCTCTTTCCCGGTCATCGTGCTTGCCGGGTTTATTCAGGATTTCCCTGGGGATCTTCATCTTGCCTATATCGTGCAAAAACGCAGCCAGCGCAAGTTCTTTAATCTCTTTTTCATTGAGCTTAAGCAGCATTCCCACGGCGGTGCTCAACGAAGATACGTTGATATTATGAGAATACGTATACTCATCGTAAATTCTTAACTGGTCAATGCTTTCTATGTTTCCCATTGCGGCTGCGACTTCATCGATGATTATTTTTGTGGATTTTACGCACTCTTCCAGCTTAATAGGCGTACCGTCATAAGCTTTTTGCAGGAATTCCCTGGTATCGCCGAGTAAATGCCCTGCTGAACTTTCCGCTATCAAAGAAGCTAAAGGTTCATGGCCCGGCAATGTGAAATCCGGATTAAAATGTTCCCGTTGAAACCGCTCGTGTTTATAGAGCTTCATGTAACTAAGCTTCATCAGGAGGTTTGGGGTTAGCTTTTCCCCCTGCGGAAAAACAACATCCCCGCTCTCATCGAGAAGATCATATTCCAGCTCTTTATATCCGACAAGCTCAAGTGGAAGAATCCGTTCCATATTTGCGGAAATCCTTAAAGAAATACCTTAATATTTATTATATTTTTTTACGCGCAAACTTTCAATTGCTGCTTAAATTTTGAAGTATTATTGCAAGAAAGGCATGAGGCAGGCGTCTAACCCTACCCGGAACGGTTTTCCAACCCACCCTAGAGGTAGGCGGCAGCTGCATGAATGAAGCTGTGTTCCGGCTAACGCAGGCATGAATGAGGCTATGCTCCCGCTAACGCAGAGCCACCGCCTCTTTTTTTATAAATTTTAAGGAATTTTAGGTCAGTAATATAAGGCTTTTCAGCTATTTGGCAATTCGAGTAATATAAAAGTTTAATTTGAAATTTACAATATTTGAAATTTATAATATTTAATGATAATATTAAATGAATCTCGAAAGAGAGCGGGTTAAATCCTGCTCTCTTTCTTAAGTTAACAGCCTATAGGTACCTAAAATTGCCAAAAGAAAACGTAAATAAAGCCCAAATAATGAAAACAATAATGCCTGTAATCGAAAAAGCAGCAGAATTTGACGGGCTATTGCCGGTGGAAACCGACTTTGTGCAGGAAGCCGGCCAGTGGACCTTAAAGGTATTTCTCTATAACCCGGCAACCCCAATAACACATGCAGATTGCGAAAACATAACTAAAAAAATCGAATCGGTTTTAGAAGAGCTAATCCCGGTACAATTCAGGCTGGAAGTCAGCAGTCCCGGCACAGAAAGAAAACTTAAATCCGACAAGGAATACGGCATTTTTAAAGGAGAGCGGGTAAAAGTCAAGCTCAAGAAGTCAGCGCAAACAGAGCCCAGAACATTTCTGGCAAAGATCAAGGATTACAAAGAAAGCGACGGTTTACTACTGGAAACGCTCGATCCACCGGAGGAGATTAAGATTAAAAACGAGGATATATCATCAGTAAAACTCGAACCGGAATATGAATTTAATAAAAAGAAAAAATAAGGAGATATAAAAGTGATCAAAGTAGGAAAAACTCTTATTGAAGCAACAGAACAACTGGAAAGAGAAAAGGGAATTTCAAAAGAAACGATTTTAAGGTCAATCTGTGATGCCATGATCACAGCATATAAGAAACATATTAAAGGAAAACAAGTCTCTAATATTGTAGCTGCAATTGATGAAGTCAACGGCGAAATAGGAGTCTTCCGCATAAAAGAGGTGGTTGAAGATGTTCAATCAGAGCATACGGAGATTCTCCTGGAAGAAGCGCTGCAAATTGATCCTGATGCACAGCTTGGAGACGAGATCCAGGTAGAAGTAACCCCTTCTGACTTCGGCAGGATAGCTGCCCAGTCAGCCAAGCAGGTAATCACCCAGAGGCTCAGGGAAGCGGAAAGAAAACTTATTATGGACGAGTTCAACTCAAGAATAGGTACCCTGGTAACAGGAGTGGTAAGAAGAGTGGAATCCCGTAATGTAATAGTCAATATAGGCAGGACAGATGCGGTTTTGCCGAAAAACTACCAGATACCCAGGGAATATTACAGGATCAATGACAGGATAAGGGTCTGTTTAGTTGAAGTAAGAGAAACAACAAGACTTCCGCAGGTCATAGTTTCACACACAGACCCGAAAATCGTCAGGGAATTGTTTGAACTGGAGGTCCCAGAGATTGAAGACGGTGTCATAGAGATAAAATCAATTTCAAGAGACGCTGGGTTCAGGACAAAAATCGCAGTAGCAAGCACAGACACTAACGTTGACCCGGTAGGAGCCTGTATCGGCCCAAGAGGAAGTAGGATTCAGACTATCGTAAACGAGCTTAAAAACGAGAAAATCGATATTGTCAGATATACTGATGACCCTTCTGAATACATAGCTAACGCTCTTTCCCCGGCAAGAATAGTTTCTATTTCAATACTGGGAGACCCTGAAGAAAGCCAGGAAGCGCTTGTTGTAGTCCCTGACGACCAGTTAAGCCTGGCAATAGGAAAAGAAGGCCAGAACGTAAGACTGGCCCACAAACTTACAGGCTGGAAAATCGATATAAAAAGCATGTCCAGGTTCGAGGCAATGCAGGCGGAATATGCCCGGGAAGAAGATTACGCTGAAGAGCAGTACTCAGAAGAGGCATACCAGCAAGAGGCTTATGAAGAAGGTCCTGAAGAAGGCGCGCAAGAGTATGAAGAATACCCTGAAGAATCCGAAGAGGCTGAAGAAGCTTACGAGGAAGCCCTGGAAGCAGACGAAGCTCAGGAAGAGCAAATCGAGGAAGCCGAAGAAGAACTTCAGGAAGAAATTGATGAGGAAGAAAAGGAGGACTAAAATTTGCCCCCGAGAAAATGCGCAGGGTGTAACAAAATTAACGAGTCCTCCAAAATGATAAGAATAATGAAGGTTCACAATACGCGTGAAATACTGATAAACCCGGATTCCAGGCATTTTGGCCGATCATCTTATCTTTGCTATAATAAAGATTGTGCACAATATGCCATAAAGAAAAAAAGAATCCAAAAAACTCTAAAGACCGAAATTCCGGCACATATTATTGAAAAAATTCAAACTTTAACAGACAATTAACTTAGGAGAAAACAATGGCATCCGAAAGAGTAAGAATATACGATATAGCAAGAAAATTAAGGCTCCCTAACAAGGATGTCATGACTGCTCTTTCAAAAAACCTGGGAGTTAAGGTAAAATCTCACTCCAGCACCATTACCCAGGAAGAAGCAGATAAAGTTACTGCTATTCTTAAAAAAACTGATGCTGCTCCGGCAAAAAAGCCCCAAAAACCTGAGATTAAACCTGAAGTTAAAGCTGAGCAAAAGCCGGTTCAACAGACTAAGCCGGAACCTGCAAAGGCTGAACCTGCCAAACCAGAGGAGAAACCCCAGCCTCAGCCTGAGCAAAAAAGACCTCCCAAAAAAGAGCTCTGGACTTACCGCCCGGAAAGCAAGTTCTCCAGCAGGTCTTTCCAGAAAGAAAAATTTGAATTAAGACGCGCTGAAAAGCCGCCTGAGCCTGAAAAGAAAGAACCTGAAAAACAGGAAACCAGGCCTGTTGACAGGCCGACAGGCAGGCCTCCAAGGCCGGATATAAGACCGGATGGCAGGCCGTCAGACAGACCTCCAAGACCGGACGGAAGACCTGGGGAAAGACAATTCCAGCAGGGCAGACCTGACAGAAGACCGACAGACAGGCCTCCAAGACCGGATATAAGACCGGATGGCAGACCGACAGACAGACCCCCAAGATCGGACGGAAGACCTGGGGAAAGGCAATTCCAGCAGAGAAGACCGGATAGCAGGCCGACAGACAGGCCTCCAAGACCGAACGGAAGACCTGGGGAAAGGCAATTCCAACAGAGAAGACCGGATAGCAGGCCGACAGACAGGCCTCCAAGACCGAACGGAAGACCTGGGGAAAGACAATTTCAACAGGGCAGACCAACAGATAGACCCCCAAGGCCGGATGGAAGGCCGGGGCAATTTAATAAACCGGGTCCTGCAGCAGCCCCGCCTCCGCAGGCAGTTGAGGAAAAATCTGTACGCAGGGATGAACACCCGAAAAAGAGAGAAGACTTCAAGAGCAAAAAAGAAATTGAACTTGAAAAACTGGAAGAATTAAAACTCAAGTCCAAACTGCTTGAAAAGAAAAAAGCCAGAGAAGAAGAGGAAAAAAAAGAGCAGGAAAAAGTAAAAGAGGTTTCAATTGAAGCAGCTCTTACAGTAGGCGAGCTTGCGGAAAAACTGGGCGAAAGCGTTGCGGCTGTGATAAAACAATTAATGATGTCCGGAATCATGGCGACAGTTAACCAGACAATTGACGTTGAAACCGCTAAAAAAGCAGCAGAAGCGCTTGAATATACTATTGTTGAGCCGGAAAAAATTGAAACAAAAGAGCAGAAAAGGATTTCCACAAAACACGGCGAAGACGAGGCTAACCTGGTTGAAAGAGCGCCTGTTGTTACGATCATGGGCCACGTTGACCACGGAAAAACCACACTGCTCGATTCAATCAGAAAAACAAAGCATAAAATTGTCAGCACGGAGGCAGGCGGGATTACGCAGTCTATCGGTGCTTATACAGCTGAAATCAACGATAAAAAAATCATTTTCGTAGACACACCGGGCCACAGCGCATTTACTGCCATGAGAGCCAGGGGCGCAAAGGTTACAGATATTGTAATTGTTGTTATTGCAGCTGACGACGGCATTATGCCTCAGACTATTGAGGCTATAAACCACGCTAAAGCAGCGAAAGTCCCTATTATCATAGCTGTAAACAAAATTGACAAGGAAAACGCTGACCCTGACAGGGCACTTCAGCAACTTACGGATCATGAGCTTGTACCGGAAAAATGGGGTGGAGACACGATAGCAGTGGAACTCAGCGCTCTTCAGGGGACAAACCTCGATGAACTGCTTGAATACATCCTGCTGGTCGCTGAAATCGAGGAATTAAAGGCAAATCCAAACAGAAATGCAAGAGGTGTCGTGATTGAATCAAAGCTTGATAAAGGCAAAGGTGCGGTTGCAACGTTGCTTGTCCAGACCGGAACCCTCAAGGTCGGTGATCATATGATTTCCGGAACGGTTGGCGGAAAAATCCGTGCTCTGATTGATGATCATGGCCAAAGAGTCCAGGAAGTCGGTCCAAGCACACCTGTTGAGATACTTGGCCTTTCTGAAATTCCTGAGGCAGGCGAGATCTTCGAGGTTGTTGACAGCGATAAGGCAATGAAGGATATCGCCAATAAGCGCAAAGAGGAAGCCAGGACCTCCAGGCTTGAAGCGCTTGCTCCCGCTAATGCAAAGCGTGAAGCACTGCTTCAGGGCATTGAAGGCGAGATAAAAGAACTTAATATTATTATCAAAGCCACAACTCACGGTTCAGCCGAAGCTGTAAGCGGCGCTCTTCAACAGCTTGAATCCAAGAAGATCTTCGTAAAGATTATCCACCTTGCAATTGGCGACATTTCAGAGGCTGATGTAATGCTCGCTTCGGCCAGTAACGCAATTATTATAGGGTTTGGCGTAAAAGAAGACCCGAATGCCCTAAAAGTAGCAGCAGATGAAGGTATTGTAATCAGGAAATACGATATTATCTACAAAATGCTCGAAGACATTGAGCAAACAATGCTTGGCCTGTTAGAGCCCGAGTATAAAGAAGTAGAAGTAGGTACTGCTGAAGTAAGACAGATCTTTACAGTGGGTAAAAATATTAAGATTGCCGGATGCTATGTACTTGAGGGTAAAATAATCAGAAATAAAGAGGCCAGAGTCATAAGAGACGGTAAAGAAATCTATAAAGGCACTCTTAACCAGCTTAAACGCTTCAAGGATGATGTAAAAGAAGTTAACAGCGGTTATGAATGCGGGATATCCTTTGATAAATTCAATGACCTCGAAGAAGGCGATTTAATAAAAGTACTTACCAAAGAGGAAATCCAAAGGCATACTTTAGTATAGAACCGTAAAAGGCCTTTACCTTAACCAAATTACTTATAAAACATCCCGGTTTCAGGAGTTTTTAAAATGAATACAAGAGGGGAAAAAATCAAAAAAGCGCTTGTCAGGGAAATAAGCGAAATTGTGCAAAAGCGTATAAAAGACCCCAGGATAGAAGGGATAATTTCTGTTACTGACGTTGAGCTTTCGCCTGATTACAGGCATGCTAAGGTTTATATCAGCATTTTTGGAAGCGATGAGCAAAAAGAAATGATCATGGAAGCTATTGAAGAGTCTTCCTCATTCATCAGAAAAGAAGTAGGAAGAAGGATACGATTAAGGCATGTGCCGGAACTAAGGTTTACTCTCGATGAGTCCCTGGAAAGAGGAAAGAAAATTACTGATTTGATCGATAAAATTTCCAGAGGGGAATTGTAGTAATATCCTTATCTATTGAAATTCTAAAAGGTAGCGAAGCAGGCGACTTGAGTTATTTATAGGTTTTCGTCGGGATGATAATAACCGGGCAATAAGTATGATCAGCAATAACCTTGCTAACACTGCCTAACAGTAAAGACGAAATTCCTTCTCTGCCGTGAGAACCCATAATTATCAGTTCTTTCTCATGTTTTTCTGTATACTCAAGAATCTTCTCTGCGGGAGAGCCCTCAAGTATTGTTCTTTCAGCAACTTTAACCCCGCTTTTTTCCGCAATATCAGAAGCTCTTTCTACTATTTCCGCTGCCAATTCCTGTTCTTTGCGTAAAATTGTTTCCATCCACTGCCTGTCAGTAGCTATTTCCGGCGGAAAGGCTTCTCTGGATTTTTTTACATACAGAATTTCTGTTGCTGAGCACTTAAAATCAAGAATATCTATTGCTTTTTTTACTGAATTATACGAATTTTCCGTACCGTCAACCGCAAACAAAGCCCTTTTCTGTTCTTTAGAAATTTTTTCGTCTTTTTTCTTTCTTGCAAAAAACACGGGTACGTGTGATTTTTCTGCAATCTTCCTGCTTACACTGCCTAATAGCTTACTAAAAAGCTTTTTTGTGCGTGAACCTGTTATAACCAGGCTATAGTTTTCTTTTTTAAGTTGTAATAATATTTCATCAGCTGTATTTCCATCGGGAAAAAGGGATTTATCAATGACAATGTTTTTTTCTTCAAGAGCAGGCCTTATTTTTTCTAGCTCTTTAACCTTGTTTTCCTTGCATAGTTCAAGGTATTCAATGTAAGTTGAGGGGTGTTCTCCCAGGTAAATAAGAAATTCCAGTTCTATTACGCTAATAATGTCCATTTTTGAACCTGGCTTTAAAAACGCAAAAGCCCTTTCCAAAGAGTATAATGAAGATTCTGAAAAATCAGTGCAATAAAGAATTTTCATATAGTTTTATTTTTGGTTAATAACTTATTTAGTATTAAAAACTAAAGTTTTTCAGGCTTCTATTAAACACTTTATTATTATTTTGTAAACAATTGTAACAGTATATACTTTTTATGCAATCCGTAGATACTTTTTGTTTTTATATTATTGGAAAGGTTACTAAAATAATTAAAGGAAAAGTATTATGGGAATAGCTGCTAACAAATTCAGACTTTTATACTTAACCTCAAGCAAATCTGATATCGAGTACAAAATCCTGGTGCTAAACCAGAAAAGAATTGCGTTACTGGACCAATCAAGCAGCCTGTCAGCTAGCTTTGCCCAAAGTATATTCGATTCAGGTGAGCATTCAGACTTATATGACGGTCAAATTCCGGGTCTTTTACCGGGAATGTCAGATGATAGCGACATTTTCGACCCTTCTGATGAAACCCCAATTTCAGAAAGCCAATACGAAGCACAACTGGCTGTTATCCACGCAATGGACAAGGAATACAACATTGAAGTCAAGAAACTTGAATCATTCTATGAGGCAAAGAAAACAGAAATAGAGTCTGTTTCTCAAATTCTTAAAAAGAATACAGAAAAAGACTATAAAACTTTTGGATAATTTTTCTCAGATATATCTCACGCAGTTAAGCAGTACTTTCCCAAAGATTTTCCTCCCCCTGAAAATAAGGGGTTTTTCTTTTGTAATGTCATGAGTTTAGATTTCATTTTAAAATATGTTGAGCTAAACTTCATAATATAGTAGGCTATTGGTATTTAAATATTTTAAAAAAAGCTTTTAGTTTATGTGCAAACAAAAAATAATATTAATTTTAGTTTTATCCTGCCTGTTTTTTCTTTTCCCGCAAAAGGCAAACGCTCAAACAGCATCAAATATAGCTGATAAAACCATAGAATATACTGCTAAAGGTGCTTATTACATCGCTAAATACACCCTGAAAGCAAGCTGGTTTGTTATCAAAAAAACAGCTAAAGGGGTAAAAGAGGTTTCTAAAGGTATTTATAGCGCATCAAAAGATGCCTTCATCTCTGATTCAGCGGGTAAGCCTCTTGAGAAACGTCCTGACTATGTAGAATACAGAAATTCACTTCCGCCTCCACCGCCTGTTTTAGACTGAGCTGCCGTAAAAAAAAAGATTGCAAAGTTCAACAGGAAAACCTCCGGTCATCCAGGTTTATTTCCCTTTCAACAGATACAAGTTTAGAAAAAGCCGAATCAAACAGGTTTGAGCTTTTTTGCCTGAGCAGTGCATAGTTATACTAAAATGAGTTAGTTTTCTTAAAATCGGGCATGAATGAGGCTATGCTCCCGCTGCCGCCGGCATGAATGAGGCCAGGCTCCCGCTAACGCCCGC
>JANQEB010000050.1 GCA_028278605.1 Candidatus Gastranaerophilales bacterium | reverse complement strand
TCTCAAAGTCTAAAACAATGAGATTCTTCGCCCGCCCCGCCTATGGCGGGAGGCGGCTCAGAATGACGAAATGAGTAAAAATTTTTTATTACCTACTTACAAATGGGAAACGGGTTGCGAAACAATCTTAGCAGCAGCATAATAAGCAAAAATGGGAAGTTAAAATGATTAAAAACATTGTACTAACAGGACTTATGGGATCAGGAAAAACCACGGTGGGTCGTCATATCTCTGATAAAACAGACAAAGAGTTCCTGGATACTGATGATTTAATAATACAAAAAGCTGGAAAGCCAATCAGTAAAATCTTTGAAGAAGACGGAGAACCGCATTTCCGCGACATTGAATCAGAAGCCATACTGGAAGCCTCCCAAAAATCAGGCTGCGTGATTTCCACAGGGGGCGGGGCAGTGTTACGTGAGGAAAACATAGACAACCTCAAGAAAACAGGCGTGGTATTCTACCTGGAAGCCTCGGCTGAAGAGCTTTATAACAGGACAAAAGGGGATTCCTCACGGCCGTTGCTGAATACAGAGGACCCAATTGGTGTTTTAAGAAGGCTTTTAGTCGCCAGAAAACCCTTTTATGAAACCGCTGATTTTAAGGTGAATACCGGAAATAAGTCTGTAGAAGAGGTTTCTAAGCAAATTCTGGAGCTCTATCAATCTCAAGCTCGGCCTTTTGCATAGAAACTTTCGAGCTTGAGCTTTCAGGGTCAAATTCTATATTGATTACATTGTCTATATCATCCTTGATATCATCAATATGGGTGATGAGGATGACCTGCTCAAAGTGGTCAGTGAGGTTTCTGAGCAGATGAATCACGTTAGCCCTTCTGTTTTCGTCAAGGGAACCGAATATCTCATCAAGAATTAGTAAAGATAGGGATTTACCGGATCGTTGCGCAATTATTTGCGAAACCGCCAGCCTGATGCACAGATTAACAATGTCCTCTTCCCCTCCAGAAATGACCGGCTTGATTTCGCCGTCGTCATGCAGGCAAATCTCGTATTTATCATTGATTTCCAGCATGGAATACCTGTTATCAGTAAGGTCAGAAAGGAATTTACCTGCTAAATCAGAAATTTCCGGGCGGGCATTGTTATTTAATTTTTCCCAGAGCTGGCTGTAAAACCTGTCCAGTTCATAAAGAAGATCAACTTGTTCCTGCTTTTGTTTTATCAGGTTTGCTTTTTCCCGGTTAGATTCCTCTATAAATCTAATATGATCAAGGTCTTTAACAATATTTTTCTCATCAGCCTCGATTTTAATTAGCTCTTCACGGTTTTTATAGAAGATTTCCTTTGTTTCATGGTAAATTTTCTCGATTTCTTTGTATTTTTCCTCGGAATAGCTTAACCTGCCTAAGTCCCGGTCAATTGAAGCTAACCTGTCCTGCGTATCCTGAGCCGTCTTAAGAGCTTCTTCATGCTCTTTTTTTATCCTGTCAAATCCTGCCAGCTCCGCTTTAAGTGATAATATTTCCTCATATTGGTTTCTTAAAGGGACTATAGCTTCTCTTAACTGTTTTAAAACTTCTATATCAAAGCCTTCAGGTATTTCTAAAAGTTCTTTCCCCGTTTTTTCAAGCTCTTTTTGGCGGGAATCAATTTCCTTTTTTACTTTTATGTATCGCTCTTTCTCTGCGTCATAATTGCCTTTTACCAGGGTAAACTCGTTGTATTGCTTTTCCTGAAGCTGCTTTTTATTTTTCAATTCTTCCAACTCAGGATTAGCCCGTGAAGAATCCTGCCGGGTCTGCTTAATAGCTTCTATTTCATTACTTAAACTCGCTATCTGCGAGCGGAAACTGTCTGTAACCCTGGCAAATTCATCTTTAAGGGCGCGCTCACATGTTGGGCAGGCGCCGTCTTCGCCCTTTTCTTCAATTACGGCCAGTTGTTTTTTGATTTTCTCTATTTCTGCTTGCTTTTGCTGAATTAAAACCTCTTTTTCCCTTTTATGAGCGCTTAAATCAGACTCAATTTTCTGTATACTTTGATTTAAAAGCTTTATATCATCGCTAATATTCGGAAGCTGCTCAACTTTAGACTTTTTATCCTTGCCTGATTTTACTATTTCGTCTAATTGCAACTGTTTTTCATTTATTTCTTTCCGGAGATTTTCTATTTGCAATACTAATCTTTGCCTGAGAGCGTCTTTTTCCTGTAAGGTTTCCTGTTCCCTGATTTTTTTGTCCAGAGCCCTGTATTCATCTTCAATTTTGGCCGAGCTTGATAATTTCTTGCTTTTTTCCTCAAGTTCCTGAATTTGCTCTAATAATTTTCGGGCAGTTTTATCAAGGCCATTCTTTTTTTCAAGCAGGGTTTTCTTTTCCCAGGTAAATTTCTCAAAAGAATCCCTGGTTATTTTGATTTGTTCCCATTGAGGCTCAATTTGCAGCAATTTATCTGAGATTCCATTGAAATGTTTCTGTTTTATCCCCAATTCGTCCCGGATTTTATCCAGGTTCATCTGAATTTTATCCTTTTGCTCGGAAAGGTTAGAAACATCTTGTAATCCTTGTTTTAACCAATCAATTTCTTTTTCGGTATTGTTTTTATCAACTCTTGCTGCTTCCTGGGCTTCTCTTATCCTGTCGTAGTTGAGAACCCTTGAGATAAACTTCTTTCTTTCAATTGCTCCCTGATTTTTAAGGAAGTTAAGTTCTTTTTGTCCTGTGAAATAAGTATTAAAGAACTCATTTTTAGTCATACCGATCTTATCTATAAGGTATTTAGTAACTTCCTGCTGGGAAGTTACAACCGGAGCCTCGTTTTCCCCCAGATAAACCTCGGCTTTATCAAGAAACCTGACCACCCTGAAAACGTCTTTATCCAGCTCAAACACAAGCTCAACCCTGACTTTTGAGCGCGGCTTTGCGCGGTTGAACTTTATAGTGTCCTTGTTTCCTCTTGCAGCTTCGGTTCCGTATATTGCCCAGGTTATAGCCTCAAGTATAGTGCTTTTTCCTGAACCGTTAGTCCCGTTAATTATGGTAATACCATCGCTAAACTCCAGGTAAGAGTCCTCATGTTGGCGAAAATTCTCAAGTTTTAGCGATTTTAACTTCATTTAACTTGATCCTTTTAGTGACTAATTAAAGCTCTGCGCCGCATTTTCCGCAGAAAGTGAACTCTTCGGGCAGGTATTTTGCCCCGCACATCTTGCAGTCCCGCATGTTAGCGCCCCACATTGTCTCAGAAGCAGCGCCTGATTTTGCTTTTTCCCTGATTTTTATATAGTCAGGCGGACGTTTTTCAACAAATCCCTGCATGCCCTCATGTGTTTCCAGGGAGGAAAAATGCAGGCTCAACCAGTCTTTTGCGTGGCCAATTGTCATGTTCCACCCAAAATCCTTCCAGAAATTAAGTTGCTGGCGGGTATAGCGCATACATTCAGGGAACTTGTTTATAAGCTTGTCTGTAACTTCCTTAACCTTGTCATCAAGCCGGTCTTTAGGCACAACAAAATTAACCAGTCCCCATTCAAGCGCTTTCTCAGCAGGGATTGGCTCATTAAGGAAAAGAATTTCCCTTGCGCGTCTGTCTCCGACCAGAATCGGCAAAAACTGTGTTGCCCCGCCTGCCGCGACGCTTCCCACGCTGGTGCCGACCTGCTTTATAACCACATGTTCAGCTGCAATGGCAAGATCACATGACATATTGATCTCATTCCCCCCGCCGACTACCATACCATTAAGCCTTGCTATAGTGGGCTTTCCCGCATTGCGAAGCAGGTCATGAAATTGCGTAAACACGCCCATCCATTTCCAGAAATCACGGGGTTTTTTGATGAACTCTGAGGCGTACTCCTTAACGTCGCCTCCTGTGCAGAAAGCCTTGTTTCCGGCGCCGGTTATTACTATTACGCCAACTCCATCATCCCAAACCGCGTCCTGAAGGGCAGTTATCATTTCCCGGAGGGTAATTATGCTGTATGCATTATAAACTTCAGGCCGGTTTATGGTGATTGTCCCGACCCAGTCAGATTTTGTGTATAGAATTTCTGAAAACTCAAATTCTTGAGGATTTTTTGGATTGAACTGTTCCATATGTCTTAATCCATTTATTATTGTGGTTTCAAAAACTATAGCATATGAAGGGGAATTTTAAAGCAGGTAAAAATTATACAGGCAAGAAGGATAACTGTTGCGGCCGTGTTATAGTGATTTTCAAAAGTAATCGGGAAATACTTGTTATTATTTCCTCATGTATTAAATCTTGTTTATTTTTTCAGACCACTATATTATCACACTGCAGCAACCGGATTATATGCATATATAAAGAAAGTTCACGGTTCGTAATGACACTTCAATACCTGCCTCTGACAAATGGTTTAAAGTTTTTCTCAATCACTCTTAACATGTTGAAATAGTTATATAATATACATTTATACTCTTTTAGGTTAACATTCAGAATTTCATCTTTCTGTTTATCAAGTAATTTTTCAAAATTAACCTGAAGCTTTTCTACAAACTCCTTTTTATCAGCAATCCCATTCTCAATAACAATCGGTTTTCCTATTTCTACAAATATATCCGGCTTTTCATACTGCCAGAATGTGTATTTATATGCAACAGGAATCAAATTAACCCCTTTTAACCTTGTACAGATATGAGCAATCCCGCTTTCAAATTTGATGGGCCGGTAATCCAGGGGAAACAGCCTTCCCTGCGGAAAAATCCACACTGAATTCCCGGGGTTTTCAAGAAGGTTAACAGCATAGTTAAATGCTTTGAATTTCCCTGCAAGTGAATCTTTTTCTATGGAAAATGCTCCAATCTTGGATAAAACAGGGAACCTGTACAGGTCTTTTACCATCATATAGAGGTTACAGTCATATAATTTTCTGCTAATAAGGGTAGCTAAAGGCCCATCCCACCAGCATCCGTGAAAACCATAGAATAAATTAGCATAATCACTATTTCTAAGGTAATAATTTTCCTGGTTTTTAACTCTTACCGAGGCAAAATATTTTTTGAACATAAACTCAAAAATACTGTCGAAAACCTTGACTGCAACCGGGTTTTTATTTGCAGTAATCTTTGGCATATCGTTGTTTTTTTGATGTCCATATCCCATTGATTTAAGACTGATTGACCTGTAAGCTCTCATTTTCCCCTGAAGTTATTCCAGTCCCCCAGAATCATTATTGAGCCAAAACCCTTATTATAGAATTGCACAGGAGGTTATATACGCACGAAAAAAAGTACTATTCCTGCATCTTTATAAAAATTATTTTTAAATTGAGTAATGTTTTTAATAAAATTTAGAATGAAGCGTATTTAATATAGGGACTTAAAATGTCGCATCTTCATATTCCTGACGGAATCCTGCCGATATGGCTCTGGGTCCTGGGCTATGTAATAGTCGGAATATACTTTTTGGTAGTGTTTAAACACCTGAAGCAAAAACCAAACCCCAAAAAGTTAGCGGTTACAAGCGTGCTTGGAGCGTTGATGCTGCTATCAATGTCAATTCCTATCCCGTTTGTGCTTCCTTATCACCTTAACCTGTCTACGCTTTTAGGAATCCTTACCGGGCCTCTTTATGCAGGGCTTGCAATTTTCAGTGTTAACCTGATTATATCGCTTGCAGGCCATGGAGGAATCACAATAGTCGGCCTGAATACAATTATTCTTACACTGGAAGCGACTGTTGCATTTTTGCTTTTCCGCTTTTTACGCAGAAATTTCAAAAAAATATTTCCCGTTGCATTCATATCAACTTTTATTGCGCTTGTTATATCGACTTTTCTCACAGTTGGAACGGTATCCGCCGGAACACAGGACGTTAAATTCCTGCCCGGTCAACATCATCACAAATGCGGCGCCTGTAATCAACCCGGAAAAGCGCCGGAAACCTTTGACTTAAAAAGGTTTATAATGCTGATTTTAATCACGGGAGGACTTGGCTGGACACTGGAATCTTTCATTTCAGGCTTTATAATCAGCTATATCAACCGTGTTAAACCTGACCTCCTGGAAAAAAACGGAGAACTAACTTGAAAATTACCGATATAGACTATTACGCCGAATACACAAACAGCCGGCTAAACAAAATTTCAGCCAAAATCAAAATGCCGGCAGTATTTTTGCTGGTTGCAACCGTGGTAGTTTCAGCTAATATCTATGTCCTTGGAATTTTATACTTTATTTTGCTATTAATTATAGCTATCTCATCTGTTCCAAAATACAAAATAATTAAACTGTCTTTATATCCTCTAATATTTTTAGCCCTTTTCCTTTTTTCAATCAGGAACCTTTCACTTGAAACCGCTTTGATATTTATATTTAAGGCGTTAATTGCTTCTACTTCCCTTGTCCTTTTGATATTTACAACAAATTATATTAAAATATTCTCGATTTTAAGCAGGTTTTTGCCAAATTTTATAGTCAATATACTCTTTCTGACTTACAGGTCAATATTTATCCTGGCAAAAACGTTTGAAAGCCTGGTGGACATGCTGAAATTCCGCGGGAAACCCTCAATAAAACACCCTGTTTTGTTTTTTCAGGCCATAGGAAACATTGTGGGCTTTTTTGTTATAAAATCAGTTCAGACAGGTGAAAACCTCTATGATGCAATGAAACTTCGCGGTTATTCGGATAATTTTGATTACCTTAAAAACAGGCGGGTATAATGGAAAAAATCGTTGAAATTAACTGTCTTGAACATATATACCCTGATAAAACCAGGATAGAACTCTGCGGGGCCGAGCTGGCAGTGAGCCGGGGCGAAAAAATAGCTGTACTGGGACCGAGCGGTTCAGGCAAGACAACTGTCCTGAAGCATATAACAGGGCTGTTATCACCTTCTCACGGGACTGTAAGGGTTTTTGGTGTTGACCCCTCAAAAGAATACGGCAAAATCAGGGACAAAATCGGTGTGATACTTCAAAACGTGGAAGAGCAGCTCATTGGCCCTACAGTAATTGAAGATGTTATGTTTTCCCCACTAAACTACGGGTATTCCAGCCGGGAATCACTTGATATGGCAGAAAAAATCCTTTCTGAACTTGATATTACGCACTTAAAAGATAAAATTATTCACTACCTCTCCGGCGGAGAAAAGCGAAAAGTCGCGCTAGCCGGCGCTCTTGTACTGAACCCCGAGTTACTTGTGCTTGATGAGCCTTTTTCCGGGCTTGATATTAAAACAGAGCGTGCTTATGTTGACCTGATCAACCGGATTTGCAGGGAAAAGCAGATTAGCGTGATTCTGTCTACCCATAACATTGAGATAGTGTCCGGCTTTGCGGATACGATTTACCTGATTTGCTCAAAAAATAACATTTCCCGCAAAGGCTCGCCCGGGGAACTGTTCAACCAGCCGGAAGAATTAAGGAAGTTTAACCTGGAGCAACCCGCGCTGCTCAAGTTTTTTAATAAGCTGAAAGAAAAAGGCGTTGATGTTGAAATCCCAGCCAGCCTTGATGAAGCTGTAGATTTGTTACTTACAAAAATACATTAATGATGAAAAATATTTTAGAAAAAATAGTTGAAAAAATTAAAACCTTGCCTGAAATTGAATCAATTGCTCTGTCAGGCTCTAAAACAAATAATTTCAGCGATGAACAATCAGATTTCGATATCTATGTTTATTCTAGCAATAAGATTGATGTTGATTTTAGAAAAAAGCTTGCCCAGAGCTTTTCAGACAGGTTTGAAGTCAACAATAACTACTGGGAAAATGGAGATGAGTGGGTGGCAAAATCAGGCGAAACTATTGATATAATGTATCGCAGCTGTTCTTTTATCGAGGAAAATATTTCACAGGTTTTTGAAAATTTTAATGCGCAGGTTGGTTATTCTACCTGTATTTTATTCAATGTTCAAAAATCAAAAATATTATTTGACAGAAATGGCTGGTTTAAAAAACAGCAGGAAAAAATTAATACAGAATATCCTCAAAAACTCTCTAAAGCAATTATTGAGAAAAACTTACCGCTTTTAAGAAATAACATATCTTCATATAAAGCTCAAATAATAAAAGCTCTGGACAGAAATGACTTAATTAGTGTAAATCACAGAATAACAGCATTTCTTGCAAGTTACTTTGACATTTTATTTGCTTTAAATAAAGTTTTTCATCCCGGGGAAAAAAGGCTTTTAGAATTTGCTAATGAGCTGGACCCGGTGAATAAGCCTAAAAAACTAAATAAAAACATTGAAAAACTATTAAATGCTAAAGATAAACTAACTCTTTTGGAAAAAATAGACGAACTGGTTGATAGCCTTGAAATTCTGCCGGGTAATTTAAATTGAATTTTACGGCCATATTTTTTATTGTTCATTATTTGCGGTGCTGTCATTACATGGAATTGCCTTAAGCTGAAAAATTATTAAAATTTCTTATGCCGATCACAGAAATCCAAAGAACACTCAACAAATACATTATATAGTTGATGCCACACGGGCTTAAAATCTCTATGCTAAACCCAGGGACAAAACTGTCAATCCGGGTTATATGCAAAATAAAGCAGACAGACTCGTGATTTAGAAACATAATAACGACTGTTACTAAAAAATTTATAGGGAGAAACAGGCTCGCAAGGTATGTGATCGGAGTGAGGAAAAAGTGGCTTCCAGTCTGCAAAATCAAAATCAAGCAGAAAACATTGAACCGATGAAGGAATTTTCACTTCATTCAGCTTTTCAGTGCTTTGAAAAAGACCTTTGTAAGCGGTTTAATGCGGCAACAGCAGAGTTTTTAACCCCGAAACTCCGTTTTCGCCTCGCTGAAATCACCTGTAGCCCCAGTCTTTTATGGAGAGAGAATGACTATTTTGTAACACAGGTCGCGCTTGGACGCGAGGTTCCCCTTGTAATAAAGTTATCAGACACAGCAGTTAACCTGATATTCCTTAACGCCCTTGGAGGCAGGGACGATGAGCCCGGTTTTTTAAAGTTAAAAGACATTACGGAACTTGAAGCCCGAATACTTACAGCCTATAACGAATTTCTCTACAGGCAGATCAGCGAATTATTTCTTGATACCAAAGAAATCAACAGCGTAATCCACACCCAAAATGATCTAAAAACAGTCTATTTATCCTTTTACATCTATACAAGCGATGAACAGGAAGCAGGGAGAATAATTTTGTCGTTCCCAAGATTTGTATACAGAAAAATTGAGCATATTGCAAGGCCTGAACAACCGATAGAGCTGGATTTTTTCAATAACAGCATAATAGAAACAGATATTCTGGTGGGAAAAACCTCGGCTTCCCTGGATGAAATTAAAAGCCTTGAACCGGAAGATCTTGTAATTCTGGATGATAGCAGTATTCATGCGATGTATCTTAGAGGAATTGATAATACCAGCATAAATATAAATCCCAGTCCGAGGCTGGTAGTTGATTTTAAAGATGATGAAAATGGAGAGGATACAGTGATAGAAGAAAAAACCGGAAATAAAAGCATATGGGACAGCCTGGAAGTTGAAGTAAATGCAGGCTTTGAAAAAGTCAGGATGAAACTTGGCGAACTCAGGGAAATCACGGAAGGCCTGGTTATTGATGTTGCTTCAGTGGCTAATAACAGGGTTTACATTGATGTTGAAGGCCAGAAACTTGCTGCCGGGGAACTTGTCATAATTGGCGATAAGTACGGAGTCAGGATAACAGAGATTTTTAGCGAGGCAAAGTCCGCTGAAGTCGAAAAGTTGGAAGAACAAGCCCCTGAGCAAGCTATAGAGCAGGACCGGTACATAGAAAGCGATGAAGATGACAATGAAATGGAAATTGACGAGGACTTTGACGAGTCTGATTTTGAGATTAACGATGAAGAAGATGAGTAAAAGCAGGTAAGGAGTCTGGTATGTCAGGTTATATAACAGGATTCTCAGTTTATACGCTGGCAATGATAGGAGTTATCTTTGTTGCGCTTGTGGTTGTAAAAAAATGTCTTACCATAGGCCCGCATAAGAATAAAAATAACTTTTTAAAAGTTGAAAACTGCCTTAACATAGAGCCAAGAAAAAATCTATATGTAGTAAAGGCTGGCCGTGAGCGGTTTTTAATAGCTTCATCAGGTGATAATTGCAGCTTCATGACAAAACTTGAAGGCGGCAGTTTCCCTACTGCTATTGAAACACATACAGAGCCAGGGCAGAAAACTGACTTTCCAATAGGCATTTCAGAAATTAATTCTATAAAAAAGAAAGCAGGTAAGTACTTTACAGGAATGTTCTAATTATGGATGATATACTCAAGGATTTAAACCCAACATTTCAATTATTAGTGTTAATGGCGGCAATGACGTTTTTACCACTGATGTTTGTTACTATGACAAGCTTTTTGAGGTTTGTAATCGTATTTTCCATCCTGAAAACAGCGCTTGGAACCCAGCAGGTTCCGCCGGGAATGGTGTTGATAGGACTGTCAGTGATTTTGACGCTTTATACCATGTCGCCTGTTCTTTCAGATATGTATAAAGCGGGGTATAAGCCTTACCAGGAAACAGGATCTATAGTTACAGCAATGCAGGAGGGATCTAAACCCCTTAAAATGTTTATGATGAAGCAAACACGGCAAAAAGACGTAGCATTTTTCATTGAAACTATTGGTGAAAAACCCCCTGAAACTCCTGATGATGTAAATTTGTTCCATGTTGCGCCTGCTTATATTATGAGTGAGCTTAAGACTGCCTTTGAAATAGGGTTTATAATCTTCATACCCTTTATTGTCATTGACCTTATAGTTGCTAATATCCTCCTTGCGCTTGGTATGTTTATGTTATCGCCAACAATTATTTCGCTACCCTTTAAGCTGCTGATATTTATTGCGGTAGACGGGTGGAGTTTGATTGTTAACGGGCTTGTACAGAGTTTTAATTAAGGGATAAATCATGGATTTACTGCTTGAACATACGGGAAAAGGCTTTCTGACAATGTTAATCATAGCAATGCCGGCTGTATTAACAGCAGCAGCAATAGGCTTGATAGTAGGTATTCTTCAAGCGGTAACCCAGGTGCAGGAACAGACGATTGCAGCTGCTCCAAAGGTTCTTGGCGTATTTATTGTGGTTATGATTATGGGGCCTTTTTCCACTGATACTTTAACAGAGTACTTTAGAAGAGCCGCAAACATCGCATTTCAGATAGTTCCAAAGGATGAGGAAATGGTTTTATCAAATGAGGACTTTGCCAGACTTAAGGAGCAGATCGGTAAAAAGGATTATTACAGCGGAAAACAGCCTGACTCAATGGAGATAATGAAAAATCCCGGCAAAACACCCTTAATTGATAACAAAAAGAAAGAATCAATCCAAACCCCACCCAAAGGTTCAATGTCAGAGCCTAATTTTATTGAAAAACAAAAGATTTACTCAGGTGAATAAGGACAATTGCATATGCCAGGAAGCAAGATTTCGCTAATTTTAATATTTTTTATCCTGTCAGTAAGCTTAATATCTTCCGACAGAGCTATTTCCGCTGAAAAAGCAAACAAAAAACTTGAGCTAAAGGTAAATTACTCGCACCTTATCAGCTTTGATGAAAAGGTAATTCGCTATAGGGCAGGGGATAAAGCAGCTTTTGAGGTGGAAATTCTTCCTGATATCTTTAATGACAGGCATGAATTACTTGTAAAACCTTTGCAGGAGATAAATACAAACCTTCTGGTCTGGACAAGGACTAAAGTATATAACTTTGACATAGAAGCCAGGCAAAGAAAGAGTTTAACAAAGTTTTTCAGCTTTAATAAAGATAAAGGTTGGACTAAGAAAGAAGAGAATGTAAGTTTTGGGGATTATGAGCTTGATTTACCGCCATTTCCTTCTGTGAGTCCTAATACAGTGGAATTTGAGCTTGATGCGCCGCCTGAGCTTAATTAGGGACAGACCAGATGTTTGAAGAGATTTTTAAAGAGCTGGAGAAATTTCCAAACTACGAAAACTACCTGTATGCAGGGATTTTAATGTTTCCGCGGTTTTTGGGGTTTATGGTGATGGCCCCGGCACTTAACCGAAAAGAAATTCCCCATCTTATAAAAATTGGCTTTGCGCTAATGATGACGGTAGTTTTCCTGGGAAAATTCGCTAATACTCCTCCTCCGGCTGAAACTTCATTTTTTCTTGCAATATTACTGAACTTTGTTTTTGGTATGTTAATAGGGTTTATTGCGCTGACAATATTTGCAACAGTAAGAGCAGCCGGGGAAATGATAAATATGCAGATGGGAATGCAGTCTGCTGTTATGTTCGACCAGAACTCAAGAAGCCAGACTTCGGTTATGGGAAGGTTTTTTATGCACCTTGGCACGGTTATTTTCATTCATATAGGGGGTTTATTCTGGATATTCCTTGCATTTGAACGTGGATTTGACATCTTTCCCCTGTATGGAACCTCAATTCCCTTGCAGCAGATAGTTAACCTGGAATATATGATCTTTTTAACAGGTAATGTATTATTTATAGGTTTACAGATGGCTTCTCCAATAGTTATCACAACACTTTGCCAGGACTTGATCCTGGGTATAATCTCAAAAACAGCGCCGCAGGTTAATGTTTTCCAGCTGAGCTTCCTGTTTAAACCTATGGTAGGCGCTATTATTATGTTGATAATACTTCCGCTTATAGTAAATTCTATTATTGACTATTTTAACTATTATTCCAGGATTTATTAGCTGGATATTATTTAAGTAACTCGAATTGCTAAATAGTTGAAAGGCTTACTATGACTGATTCAAAATTCCTTAAAACGCCCGCCCAACCCATCCTAGAGGTGGGCGGCGGCTTCGCCGCCGCCTCTTTTTTATAAACTTTAAGGAATTTTGAAAAAATGTAATTAGCAATTCAGGTTAAGTAAGGGAGGTTGAAAAAGTTTTTACGTAATGTCACCCTGTGCTTGACACGGGGTCTAAGTAACTTCTCTTCTATAATACTGATAACACTTAGTGCTAATTAAATAGATCCCGCATCAAGTGCGGGATG
>JANQEB010000302.1 GCA_028278605.1 Candidatus Gastranaerophilales bacterium | reverse complement strand
CCTCCCGCCATAGGCGGGGCGGGCGAAGAATCTCATTACCTGAGATCCTTCGGCAAGCCTCAGGATGACGGACAAAATTAATTTAACAGAGTACTAGTGTATTGATTTTTTTCTTAGTGAGAATATTATAGCAATCCAAACCCTGATTAAAGGGACATAATTTTTGCTTTTTATGTAATCAGGACAGTTTTTCATTATTCTTTCTATTTCCCGCATAACTTTATTATCAAAACTGTCCGGGCATCTGATTTCGACTAAACCTACTGTTGGCGGTATTCCCACTTTTGTTACAGGCCTATCAGCTCGTCCCGTACTAACTAAAACATTCTTGGCTCCTACTAAGTCCTCGATTTTTTTTAATATTCCGGCGTGATAATTATCCGATATATCCGGTGTGGTTAACTTATGAATGCCTTTAAAGGCAGGGGTATGGTTGTATCTGGCAGAGACGGGGTTAATTGAGTTTAGCATAATTTTTTCTTTTAAATGTTTTTACTTTCTGATAGTTAAAAACTCTTAAAAGAAAAAATTTGCTTAAATTTTTATAAATTTTTATGGATTTCTTACAAAAATTAATGAATTTTGACATAAAATTCATAAAATCATGTAATTTTTTATATCAAAATGGTGATTTCTGTTATTTTTATTTTCAATACCCGGTAACAAAAAATTTCGGTAGTGAATCAATTAATGACTGCTAAGAATTTTTCCTTGTCGTCATTGCGAGGCATAAAACTCTGCTGTTAAGCAAAAACCCAACTTCCGAAGCGAAGCAGGGACTGCACTTCGTTTCGCTGTCCATTTTGCCTGCTTCGCTTCGGAAGAGAACTATTAGCTTATCAAGGCGTTTTTCGCCTCGCAATGACGTTGTTCATCAGTTACAATATTACCACTACCAAAATTTCAAGAGTAGTTACTCAGGTAGTTTATTACAAGGCATTTTCAGGTAAAACGCTTATTTTTTTGTTCTTTTGCCGATCCAGTTAAGGAAATCATCAAGCCCGGCTTCAATCGGCAGCATAAGTATTGCAGGCAGTTCATAGGAATGATTCTTAATTACCGAGTTTTTAACTTCTTCAAACAGGTCTTTTCTTGTTTTTGCTATGAGCAAAAACTCCGGGTCCTCACAGACTTCATCTTTCCATTCATATACAGAAATCACGTTTTGAATTATATTGCAACAGGCCGCCAGTTTTTCTCTTACAAGCTCATGCGCAATTTTTTTTGCTTCTTCTTCTTTGTCAGTAAGGACATAGACAAGACAATAGCTCATTTTTGACTCCTAATATTTATTTTTTGCAGCTCTTTGCATTTCTCGTTTTGCGGATTTTTTAGCAAGGTCTTCTCTTTTATCATACATTTTTTTACCTTTACCCAGGCCAAGCTCAATTTTTGCCCACCCGTTTACAAGGTATAACTGCAGGGGAATAATGGTTAAGCCTGTGCCTTTTATTTTTTCTTCAAGCTTTCTTATTTCCTGTTTTTGCAGCAAAAGCTTTCTTTTGCGCTCAGGCTCGTGGTTGTATATATTTCCCATCTCGTATTTGCTTATATGTGTTTTATAAAGCCAGGCTTCTCCGGCCTCAATCTTGGCAAAGCTGTCTTTTAAGTTCACCTTGCCGGCCCGGACCGATTTAATTTCAGTACCGGTAAGGACTATCCCTGCCTGGAATTTTTCAGTTATATGATAGTCATGATATGCTTTTTTATTTCTTGCTATTACTTTTCCTGATTTTTTCATTGCGTAAAAACCCCAGAAAGTAAGTATACCACTTTAGGGGCGTTTTTTGAACATTCTTCTATAAATAAAAGCTTGATTTTGCAAATTATTATGGATATAAAGCACGTCAAAAGCTTTTTTATTTTTTGCTCAGCTTTTGCAGTTCTCTTTCTGCGTTTTTCAAAGATAACTTAACTAAAGGCTTTCTTGTCATGCTGTCATAAAAAACAAGCCAGTGCTTTTTCCTGGGGTTATCAACAGAAAAAGATAATCTTCCTCTTACGCAAGAGCCGGGAGTAACTTTATTGAACCATAATTCGGTTTTTCCAAACGGAGAAGCATAATAAACTCTTTTATACTCGCTTATAAGCGCCATATCAAAGGTGCTAAACGTTTTAGAAGTCTTATTTTTTATATCAAGAGCTAAAGTAATTGTGTTTAAATCTCCAAACGGGTCTTTTTCCAGGTCATAACCAATTATTTTTACATCAAGCCCCTTGTAATGAAGCTCTTTTTCCTTGAGGCCTTCATCGGATAAAACAGGCAATTCAAGATTTTCCTTGATTTTAACCTTGATTTCATCGCCGGGGGCAATGAGAATTTCCTTGCCTTTTCTGACCATAGAAGCAGTAAGGCCTGCAACAGCGCCGATACCTGCGCCGCCTGCTATAGTTCCGCCTTTTGTCGCAACAGCGGCACCCAATCCCAGGAACTTAAACGCCATAAGCCCCCCAATAACCCCGCCTGCTACAGTATAAGCAGTATCTTCAAGCACCACTTTAGCTGTTTCCGCAACCGGGTGGCGTTTGGTTGTCATACTGGCTTCGATCGGGATCTTCCTGCCGTCAGGTGTTATAAGGTAGTCAAAATTAACTTTGATATATGCGTCCCTGCCTAACCTCTTGCTGTTTTCTATCCTTGTAACCATGCCATGAGCAACTGTACCGCAGGGGATCACAACTCCGCTTTCAGTTGAAAAGTCATCTGTTAATTCCGCAAAAAACTCATCGCCTTCACGGTTAAGCCCGGTACTGATTACAGAGGCAACAGTCATTTTAAGTTTTGCCCCCTCTTCGATCTCTTCCACTTCACCGGTAAAAAGATCTTTATTAATAGTGCCTTCGTCATAGTTAATCCGGCCTTTGATAACATTATGAAGATTTTTGGACTGTTTATCTACCCGGTATTCCAGTTCAGCAGCCTCATGCTCAGCAAGATTTTGTGCAAAACAAAAACTGCCCTGGGTTAATACCAGAGCTGATATTAAAAATACCGATAGAATCCCTTTAATCTTCAACTGTCCTGACCGTTTTAATTTGTCATTATTATTATGATACAACAGTTTTAACAAAACTTCATTATAATGATAATAAAATTAATCTCAGGATCAATATTTAAGAATACATAAAAAGAATGATATATATAAAATCAAAATTAGTTAAGGTTAGAATAAAATACCTGAAAAAGGAATAATATATTGCATAATAAAAGACCAACCGGATTAATTCTTTTTTTAATAATTTTGAATTTTATGTTTACGCTTAGCGCTGCCGCACAGACAATTCCGGCACCGGCAGGGTCTGTTGCCGAAAAAAAAACCGCTGTTGAAAAAACCATAGACGAAAAAATAACCGGGCAAATTACTGATGCGAAAAAAGAACTCCCGCGGCTGTTTGAAGAAAGCGAAGAGGACCTGCTGCCAAAACCTCCGGGACCAAGAGTTGAAGAAGCAAAAATTGACGACCCAGGTAATGCTGATTATGATGTTTACAGGGGTGTTGTAGAGGATTACCGGAAAAAAGAATTTGTTACAAAATATACAAAAAGTTTTACAGCACGTGAGTATGTCCTTGGCCCGAATGACATAATAACAATAAGCGTTAATAACGTGCCGGAACTTACTCAAAGCAGGCTGCAGGTTAACCCGGAAGGTAAGGTTAACATCTGCTACATGGGCAATACAAGAGTTGCCGGGCTAAAAATAAGTGAATTACAAAGAATAATTGAACATCACTACCGGGAATATATTATTAACCCGGAAGTTATTATAAATATCGATCAGAACAGGCCTTTTATATTCTATGTGTCAGGCGCGGTCAGAAATCCCGGCGGTTATGAAATTAACACCATGCCAAATCTTTCACCGTATTTGACCAAACCGGAAGCTTATATAGAAAGAAAAACACCGCTACTGTCAAACGTCCTTGTTGCGGCCGGCGGAATTGCTTATGACGCTGATATAGAACACGTAAGGATTTCAAATGAACTTGACGGTTCTGTTTTTGAGGTTAATCTTTACAATCTTATTAATGAGTCAGACTTTGCGCAGGACTTTTATCTTATAGCAGGTGATAAGATTTATGTGCCAAGGCTTCCTTCCCCTGCTGCCATTGATAATGAAAAATACAGGCTCTTATGCAGGTCTACCATTTTCCAGAAGACAATCCCTGTACGTGTAATCGGGTACGTTAACAGGCCCGGACTTGTAACCCTGGAATCAGACCAGTCATCAAACCTGAATTCCGCTATAGCAGCAGCCGGCGGTTACATCACAAATTACGGCGACTATCCAAAAGAAGTCCGGATAAGCAGGCTGGATAACAATAATAAACTGGTTACCATTTCAGTTAACCCTTTACGCGATGATATAGCAATAATGCCAAATGACATTATCTACGTGCCTGAAAAGAAACTTCCTCTGGCAGCAAAACTGTTTGACTACACAATCAGGCTTATGAACCCGTTTGCAGTATTCTCCAATACCTATCAGAGCTGGGATAATATGTTAGATTAATGCGAAAAGGAAACTAAATGGGTGAAATAGAAAAATATTTACTAAACCTTATTATAAAGGAAAAAAAATTACTGCTCGGCGGTTCTATTACAGGTCTATTGTTATTTCTGGTGTATTTCTTTTTCTTTTATACACCTCTATACACCACAACAAGTAACCTCTATGTTAAAAACATAATAAAGCCGAGTATTGTAGCTTCTTTCCCTGACGCAAGCTCAATACTAAGGTCAGAAAGCGGCTATAGCAACCCGCTATTTAACCTTTACGAGCTTATAAAATCAGAAAACCTGGCGTTTAATGTTTACAAAAAAGTTAAGGAAAAATACCCTGATGACCTCGGCAAAATTGGCGTGATTAATAAAGAGAGTTTCTTTGAGGCATATCTTAGCCTTGTAGTTTCAGAGGTAATCCCTTCCACCGACATATTATCTATTACTTTAAAATGGCCGGACCGGGAAAATGCCAGAGAAGTCCTGAAAATCGTTATAGACGAGTTCAGGCAGGAAAACCTTAAAATCAGCCGCCTAATTGACTCTCAAAAAAGAATTTACCTTGAGCAACAAACAGATGTAATATCAAAAGAGCTTGATAAATTAAAAGAAAAAATCAAAGACTATAAAATCAAACATGGATTAAATGACGCTGAGTCCGAAGCTGCCAGTCTTGCTGCTATCAGGATAGATTTAATAAAAGAAATAAGCACATTAAAAGCACAAATTAACTATAACCAGAAAAAATTTGAAGAAATTTCCAGGCAGTTAAATATTGAAGAACCTGCAATTGCCCTGAAAGCGGCAGGAATAGGAAATGATCCGTATTTAAGGACCTTAAGCCAGAATTTAGCTCTTGCCAGGCAAAACCTGGCTACGTTAAGAACAAGATTTACTGATAAATACTATCAGATAGTTGAAGCCAAAACCAAAATAGAAAAACTAAATGCAGATATAGAAAAAAGAAAAGAAGAAGTTACCCAGGGTGCATTTTTGCCCAGGGCTATATACGATGGTCCCGCAACTGAACTGGTCAGCCAGTTTGTTTTAGTCCATGTGGAAAAAATTTCCCTTAAAGAAATGCTAAATGCTCAGGAAGAAGGCATAAAAGATATTCTCAAAAACGAAGAAAACCTTCACATAAATCAAATCGGGCTTGATGACCTTAAAAAGCAGGAACTGGCATTTTTTAACGCTTATCAGAGCATTAAGGCAAAACAACTTGAAGCCCAGATTAAAGAAAATGAAATCGTAAATAACCTTCTAACCTTAAAAAGTCCTACCAGCGCTGATTTATTTCAAATCAGCCTGTTAACAAAGTTTGTAGGATTTATACTTTTTGGAGCCCTGGCCGGTCTTGGAATTGCATATATCAAACAGGGCATTGAGGATAAATGGTCAAGCATTGACGAATTAAAAACAATCACAGGCCAGGATGTGCTTGGTGTTATCCCCTGGCTAAAAGATGAGTTCGCGCAAAATGCCGGGAAGATTTATGATGCGGCTTACTCAAATATTACCCTGGAGCTGATTACAAAAGCTTACCAGGAAGATGCTTCCGTATTATCTTTTATTTCAACAAACCTTTATCAAAATAAATCAATTGTAATAGATAATATTTCACAGTTTTTGGCTACCCTTGAAAAAACTTCAATTATGATTGACTTTTCAAGAGAATTTGAATGTGAAACAGACATTATTGATATTGCCAACTTTGTAAATGACAAGCTTAAAGAGCCTAAATATAAGGATTTAAAAACAGCAACCGGCGGCAATCTTCTTGAACTTAGGCTTAACAGCGATAAAAAAGCAAATTACCTTCTTCTTAATGAGTTTTATGAACAATATAAAGATGAAATCAGGAAAATGCTTATAAAAGCCTTTACAAGACAGGATGTTACAACGCATAAAAAGGTTATTTCCCTGTACCACCTGGGAATCTCTTCCAACAGGGATGAATTGGGCCTTAAGTACCTGGTCTCAACAAAAGGCTTTTCTGTATTGCTTAAACTGTTAAAAAGGGAATTTGATTTTGTGTTCATAAACACCCCTCATGGAAACATTATGCTTCCTGAAATTAACTTTATAAAAAAGAACTCGGAATCAATTGTGTTGATTGCCTCTATAGACTCTAACAGGGAAGGCCTGATTAATATGGTCAAGAATATAACGGAATCAGGCCAGAAAATACTGGGTATAATTTCAAGGGAAAAAGATACCGAGCTTGAGAAATTCTATAATAAAGAATTAAATAGTGAATACATTGAGGGCGAGGTTTAATGGAATCAAGGTATAAGCCTATGCCAACCTTATTCCGGAACAGGCTTTCCCTGGTGATTATCTTTATAGCAGGCGCATTTTTGGGCTTAAAGCTTCTTCCAAGATATTTTTATATTCTGAATATTTTTGACCAGAGCCTTGTTTTTTCCCTGGTTTTAATAGGCGCTATAGTTGTCTGGTTTATGTTTTTCAGGACGGTTGAGAACCCTTTTTTAACTTCAATAATTCCTTTAATGATGCTTTTTTGGATGGTCCTGGACCAATTTATGTCTGCAACTGTCCGTGTTTCAGTTAAACCTCATATGCTTGCGCTGGGGTTTATTTTAGCTGCCGGTGCAGTTATTTTATACAGGAATTTTAAATATCTGTGGGAATTTCAAATTGTAAGGTACCTGGCAATTTTTGCAGTTATTAATGTTATTTATTTCTTTTTTCATTCCTCGGATTTTAATGTTACAGAACATGGAGCTGCATTTGGCGCATCAGGAAGTTCATATGGCCAGGACGCAAAGTTTATTGTATTTCTTGACAGTTTAATTTCTCTTACCGCTTTTTGTGTTCCGGCGGTGTTTTTTGCCCGGTTAACTTCTAAAGAACAGCTTGATAGCTATGTAAACAAAATTGGAATTGTGTTTTTAATTAGTTTTTTGGCTTATTTTATCTTTTTACCGGTCACGATCAAATGCTTACCGACCGGAAAACAAATTTTCCTTCCCCTGGTGTTCTTTTTTATGCTTGGGTTAAAGGTTTATATTGATAATAATTTTAACAAGTCTAACCGGTTTAATTTTAGTTATTTTATTGTTTTTACCGGAGTTGCTTTTTTAATTTTGTATACTTCAAACAAAGCCGCTTTAATGGGTTTTCTGGGCTCTTTTGCTGTATTTTTGATTTTTAGCCTGTTTTTTATAAAAAATAAAGTGAAAATCATTTCAATTAAAAGACAAAAGTACATAGTACCGGCTATTGTGTCAGTTTTATTCATAATTGCGTTTTTTATAGCAGCTCAATTTAATATCCTTGACCTGGCAATTGAAAAGTATAACAGGTTTTTTTCGTCATTTTCCGGTATAACCTCCTGGTATATCAGAAAAAGCAACTGGAATTACTTCTTCTTAGAGTGGCAGCACCATCTTGATGTTTTATCAACACTTTTTGGTTTTGGCCTGGGAGCTTCCAGAGAGGCTATCTTCTACATTTCAGCTATGCAATATAGCAGGATTTATCTTGTTCAGACAATTCACAACCAGTATATGGAAATGTTTTATGATTACGGGCTGGTTGCGCTGTTATTTTACATTCCAATCCTGAGAATTGCCTTCAGGGACTTTTTCATAATCCTGAAAAAAGATGCGGACAGGAATATAAAGACGTTTTGCGCTGTAAACCTTACAATGACCGCGTTTTTCTTTGTGTATCACATTGCGGACGGATTGCGGGTCCAGACTGCTATTATGTATTTTAGCTTTCTGGCTTTTAATGAGATGGCCAAGCGTTTTTTATGCCGGGATAAAGCCCAGGAGTGCAGTTATACTAAAATGAGTTATACCGATTTCAATAAGTAACCGTTAAATGAAAATAATATTCATAAATCGGTATGGCGAAAATGAGCTACAGCTCCTGCATTCGCAGGCGAAGCAGGCGAAATGGACAGCGAAACGAAGTGCAGTCCCTGCTTCGCAAGCAATCTTCCTTGGCCACTGTATGCTTTTTAGATTGCTTGCTAAAATGCGGACAGCACTCAGCGGGAACCAATGTTCATTCCCGGCAGCAAAATATTAATTTTTTTTTCAAAATTTTTTTTATATTCAATACATTTTATTTATATCTTTTATATTTTT